>JBEKXP010000248.1:0-2574 GCA_049511815.1 Dehalococcoidia bacterium | reverse complement strand
GGGTTTCACCAACGTCAATCCGGATGTGCAAGATCTTTACATCGAAAAGATCAACCCCGACAACCCCAACCAATATGAGGTCAACGGTCAATGGGTCGATATGACCCTGGTGAAAGAGACGATCCACGTGGCCGGCGGGCAGGACCAGCCGCTGACGGTGCGCTACACGCGCCATGGGCCCATCGTTTCCGACACCTACCAGCCCTTGCAGGGGTTTGGGGACAAGGCCGGGATCCAGCTGCCCCCGCAATTCGCCCTGGCCCTGCGCTGGACGGCCCTGGAGCCCACCATGACCTGGCGCGCGATCCTCAAGCTGGACAGCGCCACGAATTTCCAGCAGTTCCGGGATGCGCTGCGCGACTTCGCCGTCCCCTCTCAGAACATGGTCTATGCCGACGTCCAGGGGAATATCGGCTACCAGGTCCCGGGCCTCGTCCCGATCCGGGCCCACGGGAACGGCCTGCTGCCGGTGCCCGGCTGGACCGATGACTACGAGTGGACCGGCTACATTCCCTTCGACCAGCTGCCCTATTCCTACAACCCCCCGCAGGGCTTCGTCGTCACCGCCAACAATGAGGTCGTCGGCAGCGACTACCCGTACCTGATCCAGCTCGAATGGGACAAAGGCTACCGGGCCGCGCGTATCACCCAGCTGATCCAGGCCAAGGCGAAGCTCTCGCTGGACGACATGAAGGCCATCCAGGGTGACGACTACGATGCCTCGGCGGCGGAGACCATCCCGTATCTGGCCGCGCTCTCCTGGCCCAAGCCCGAAGAGCAGCAGGCCGTCCAGCTCCTGAAGGGCTGGGATTTCCAAGATCGAATGGATTCGACCCCCGCCGCGATCTACAACGCCTTCTATAATGCCTTGCTGGCGGACACCTTCCGCGACCAGCTGCCCAAGAACTACTGGCCGAAGGGGGATGACACCTACATCTATATCGTCGGCCAGCTCCTCTCCCAGCCGAACAGTCCCTGGTGGGATGACCAGGCGACCCCGCAGGTCGAGGGGCGGGACGACATCCTGCGGCGCGCCCTGGATGACGGCCTGGCGCATCTCGAGGCGCGGCTGGGTGCGAACATGGGCACTTGGCAGTGGGGCAAGTTGCACACGGCCACCTTCCAGAACCAATCCCTGGGCGAATCCGGGGTCGGGCCGATTGAGGCGCTCTTCAATCGCGGCCCCTTCGCCGTCTCGGGCAGCGGCTCGGTGGTCAACGCCACGCTCTGGGACGCCACGCAGGGATATCAGGTAACCCAGCTTCCCTCGATGAGGATGCTGGTCGACCTTTCCAATCTGGACAACTCCCTGACCGTGTTCACCACGGGCCAATCCGGCCATGCCTACAATGCCCACTACATCGATTTGGCCAACCTGTGGCGCACGATCCAGTACTACCCGATGCTGTGGAGCCAAGAGCGCGTGCTCTCCTCCAGCCCGCAGCACCTGACCCTGACCCCGTAGGCCGCGGAGATTCTCGCGGCCGGCGAAAAAAATCGAAGGGCGCCTCGCGCCCTTCGATTTTGACTCCACAACCTTCTTGGGCTTTTCAGAACGGAAGAAAGACCCGCTGGGTAACCACCAGGCAGAGGGCTCCCAGCACGCAGACGTCCAGGAAAAAGAAGACCGCCAGGAGCAGGCTTTGCGCCGGCGTGAGTGGGGGGCGGAAGGGACGGCTCGTTTCCTCCGGAGGTTGTTCCTCTCCCGGCTCCCCAAATCCAGCGCTCTCGCGAAGGTCATCCAGCATCGTTCGCTCCGATCCTGCTCGAGCTCAAGTCCTGGCCAGCCCCACTGGTAGGGGGGATGCAGGCCTCATGCCACCCGAACTCGCTCCGGCCAGCGGCTCGCTCAGCCCATACTCACGGGGTGGGGGTGTCGGTGGGTGGTGCGCTGGATCCCACCACGATTTGCACCCAGAACGGGACCTTTGCGCTCAGCTCGGTCCCGAACGTGACCCCCTGAGGGTCGCTGAGAAGCCAGTCACCCTTATACGATCCCGCCGTAGTGGGTGCGGTCAACTTAATGGAAATGCTGATCGTGGCCCCGGGCGCCGCCGTGGTGCTCAGCGCCTGGCTGGTATTGGCTTCCATCGACGAACCGACGTAGAAGACGACCTTGTAGTCCTTGGTCCAGGTGCAGGTTCCGACATTCTTCAGCTGCCAGGTCTTGTTGAATCTCTGCCCGGGAGTCATCACCGTGCCATCCGGGACGGTCACGTCCTTCACAAAGGAGGCTGCCAGCGTGCACCCGCTGACCCCCTTGGGCGGCTCTGGCAGGGATGGAAGGGTGGGTGCCGACGTGGCGGCGCTGGTTGGGGTACCGCTGGGAACCGGAGTATCCGTCGGCGCGGAGGAGGTCGGCGAAAGGGTGCTGGTGGGGGTCGGCGCATTGAGGGTCTCAAAGAAAGCCGTCGCCATCTGGTCGGAGGACTGGGTGAGGGTAGGGGTCGCTGCGGCCGGAGCCGCCCGACCGCAGGCACAAAGCAGCAGGGCAAGCAGCGGGCCCGCTCCCAGCAGGAATTTGCGGCGCATAGATCCTCCTGACAGGCCCTGTGCCGGGCATCCTCTAGCGGC
>JBEKXP010000247.1:0-3299 GCA_049511815.1 Dehalococcoidia bacterium | reverse complement strand
AGGTAGCTGTAAGATTACCCAAATAATGATGAATTGGGCACCAATGGTGGTCAGAATCAGGTAGAAGCCTTTGATCTTCAGTGAAGGCAAACCAAAGAGTATACCTACTATTCCAGCAGCGAGCGCAGCGCAGGGCAAAACTGCCCAATATGACCAGCCGAGATTCCCACATAATATCGCAGAAGTATACGCACCTACAGCCATGAAGGCAGGATGTCCGAGGGAAATCTGCCCACAATATCCAGTTAGAATATTAAGCCCATGAACGGTAATGACAGTAATACCTATTATCGTGATTAGGCTTAACCATTTATCGCTGGCATAGAGAGGCAAGGTGAACAAAAATATGAGAAAACTAAATAGAATTAGCCAGTGCACCCTAGTACGAATTATGGCCATATCTTGGGCATAATTTTCGTTAAACGTACGATATGGTAGACCCATTTATTCTATATCCTCTCTATCCTGCTTAGGCCAAATAAGCCATGAGGCTTAAAGATTAACATGAATATCATAACAATAAAGGGCACTACCCTCGCTAAACCTCCACCTGAAGGCATTAAAGGATCAAGGTATCCAGCCGATACGTTTTCCATGCATCCCACAATTATCCCAGCAACAATAGTACCAGGAATAGAATCAAGTCCGCCCAGCAAGGCCACCGCCAGTGCGTTGAGACCGGTGTGGCTTAATCCAAGGCTAGCACCGCTCATATTGCCCAAGAAAATTCCCCCTATTGCCCCAAGGACGCACGAAATCACCCAAGCGAGGGTATAAATGGTGTTCACCCTAATCCCGTTGCTTTGTGCGACCTGTTCATTCTCAGCAGTTGCCCTCATTCCAAGGCCCAGTTTGGTATAGCGAAAGAAGAGGATAAGTATAATCAATATTATTACAGAGATGCCCATTGCAAGTAATGGCTCTGATGCTATAGCCAACTCACCAAAAGTTACCGATGCTATAGGGACCCGAAAATCATAAGAGCCAAACTCACCTCCCCAGATTAAGCATACTAGCCCTTCTAACACACCAAGCAAGGCGATCGTCATCATCATCGAGGTTACAAGTGGCTGGCCTATCAGTCGTCGTATGATTAAACGCTCTATTAGAACACCAATAATGGCTGCAATGCCTATAACAAACAAACAGCCTAGCCAAACAGAGAGTTTCCACCCCGATACAAACCACCAACATAAGTAAGCCCCCATTAAGACAAAAGCTCCTTGTGCAATATTAAATACACGGGAGCACTTGAAAACGATAACAAAACCCAATGCAACAAGGGCGTAGATAAAACCGAGACTTAAACCTGCAAGCAAGAGCCCAAGAAAGTAGTTCATTGCATTTTCTCTTCTTTAACCTCTGCAATTTTGATCATAGTCGTTGTCTTCCGTGTTCGACCTTCTCTATAATTGATCTCGATTACAACTGGCACGTCACCCTTATCCCCATACATGACGCTGACGATCTCAAAATAGCGTTCTTCCAAGAATCCTTCTTCTCAATTTCCTCGACCGATTAACCTCGGGCTTCATTAAGGTCAACTTTCCTTGTGAAAATTAACATGTTTCCTCACTCTGAAATCCGTTGGTATTTATTCTCTCGACCTCTCCCTTCACCAGCTCAAGGACCCTCTATTTTTTGTGATAAATCAGCAAACGTGGTCTAACCAATCTCCTTTCGAGCTGCCAATCGAGAATTTTATGATCGATAACAATATTGCCGGAAGGTGGCCTTATAGGTGCTATCCCGGTAAGCAGGCTCTATAAGGTTTGAACCCGGTCCATAATCACCAACTGTCCATCATCTGTAATGAACCCAGCATCCCCCGTAAAGAACCAACCATCTTTGAGCACCTCGGCCGTCTTTTTCGGGTTTTTGTAGTAACCAGAGAAGAGGACATCTTGCCGAACAATAATCTCATCTTGATCCGTTATCCTGATCTCGGTTCCTCTATAGGGTATCCCCGCAGTGTCATTACGGACGTCCCCTGTCCTACTAATAGTCGTCGCGCCTCCTTCAGTTGTAAAATAAATATTCTTTAATGGGATGTTTAGAGCATGATAGAACCTAAGCACGTCCGGACTGAGTAGAGCCCCGCCCGTATGGCAAATTCTGGCATTCTTTAACCCAAGCTTATCTCTTAATGGTCTGAAAAGCAGAAGATCAGCAACAGCATGTAATGACCTCCAAAGCAGGCCAACTTTTTCCTTAGCATACTCCGAATCAGCTATTCTATAGCCAACAGGCATTAGTAAACGACAAAAAAATCTCTTAAAAACATCTGTGCCTTCAATCTTTGCCTGGACCAAATCGGTTTGAGCTTTCAAAAATCTTGAAGCATAGAATATCGTATCGGGTTCCAATTCTCTGATATCCTGTTGTTGCGTTTCGGGTTCCTCAGGAAAATTTAAAATACAAGCTGACATGAGGTGGCAACCGATGCCACACCATTGCCCAATTATCCAGGAAGGTGATAAATAGGAGACCACATTATCGCTGGCATAAACGGGATCACAATATAATATGTTTTCTACAGAAGAGCTCAAGACCCTATAAGATAACATCACTCCTTTCGGTGCAGCGCCTGTGGTTCCTGAGGTGTAAACTAAGGCACATACGTCATCAGCCTTGCCCGTTTCCACATTTTTTTCAAAAAGTCCAGGGTGTGTTTCCTCATACTCTCTACCGAACACTATCACCTGCTTATAGTAAGTTAGAAATGGGTCATCATAGTGGACTAACCCCTTAGGATTCCAATAAATAACCTTTTTGAGAAGAGGAAGTTCATCCTTAATTTGAAGGAGTTTGTCAACCTGTTCTTGATCCTCCACAATAGCTAAGCTGCAATTAGAGTCACCTAGGATGTATTTTATTTCTGAGGGTGGTAAGCCCGAATATATCCCGACAGAAACTCCGCGATTGGCTTGGGCAGCTAACTCCCCGTAATACCACTCGGGGGCATTATCTCCGACAATGGCAAGCTTATTGCCTTCTTGAAAGCCGATGGATTGTAAACCCAGAGCCAGGTATTTGACATTGAGATAATAATCTTCCCAGGAATATGGTTTCCAGATGCCAGACTGCTTATGGCGCATGGCAATTCTTTTCTTGCCATACCTTTCATAGTTCTTCTTCAGAATCTTTGGCCAAGTACTTTCCTTTGTCAAGTTAGGTTCCATTAGGCTAACCACCTGTTCTTTCGTTTATAATGCTTAACATCCCGATAGCTCTTTTTAATCCCACTAGAAGAAAGTCCTAAATAGAATTCCTGAACATCCTCATTATCCCTTAACTTT
>JBEKXP010000246.1:0-3438 GCA_049511815.1 Dehalococcoidia bacterium | reverse complement strand
GGTGGACGAAATCATGGATCTCTTCAACTGCGCGAGCGTCCTGGACTCCAAGTTTCTTCCCGCCGGGCCGAGAATCGCGATAATCACCAACGCCGGAGGGCCCGGAGTAATAGCCGCCGATGCCGTAGTGGGACGCGGCTGTGAACTCGCCCAGCTTTCCGAGGGGACGATTGCAGATCTTGACTCGTCTCTCCCCAGCTACTGGAGTCACGCGAACCCAATCGATGTGCTGGGAGATGCGGACGTTGACCGATTCGGGAAAGCGATCACCACGTGCCTGGCCGATCCCGGCGTTGACGGCATAGTTGTCGTCTATACGCCGCAAGGTGCGGCGACGCCGACCGAACTGGCGGAACGTGTCGTCGCCGTGGCGGAGAAGCGAATCAAGCCCATTCTGACCGTTTGGATGGGTGAGCATGAGGTCAGGGCCGGCCGGGAGGTGTTCCACAGCAAGAACATACCCACGTATACGTCACCAGAGGCTGCAATAGCGACCTACATGTACATGTGGAAGTACAAACGCAATCTCGACCTCCTCTATGAAACCCCCGAGGAACTCTCAGTGGGGCTCTCTCCTCCTTCCAGTCACGTCAGGCTCCTGGCACAGCGCGCTCTGCAAGAGGGGCGAATCTTCCTGACCGAAGACAAAGCTGACAGGTTCCTCGATGCTTACGGGATACCAAGGGCGAAAGGTGTTCTTTGTACAAGCGTCGAGCAGGCAGCGGCCGCGGCCGTCTCGCTAGGCTACCCCGTCGTTCTCAAGATAGTCTCGCCGGACATCATCCACAAAGTCGATGCCGGCGGAGTCATCACCGGGGTGAGGTCCGAGGCCGAGCTGAAAGAAGGCTTCTCTAAACTCCTGGATCGAGTCCGTGAGACATCGCCGCAGGCGCAGATTGAAGGCGTCTACGTCCAGAAGATGATTGAGGACGTGAGCTACGAACTGATCCTCGGATCGAAAAAGGACGAGGATTTCGGTTCGGTGATACTGTTCGGAGCAGGCGGGACAAGCGTCGAGGCATACAGGGACTTCTCGATGGGGCTTCCCCCGCTCAACCAGACGCTGGCCAGGAGGCTGATGGAGGAAACCAAGATAGGGGAGATTCTCAAGAGCGGCCTTCGGAACAGGCCTCCGGCCAACCTCAGACTTCTTGAGGAGATCGTGGCCAAGTTCTCGAACCTGGTCGTCGATTTCCCCGAGATAGCCGAGATCGACATAAACCCGCTGGCAGTCTGTGGACAAGGGGTCTACGCCCTCGACTCAAGGATAGTCCTGGACCCACAAGGGTTGGACTCCAAGGATCCCTACCGCCATCTTGTGATAATGCCCTATCCCGTCAGGTACATGATGCCCTGGAGACTGAAAGATGGTACTGAGGTTCTCCTTAGGCCTATACGCCCAGAGGACGAACCTTTGGAGGCGGAGCTAATCGGGGGCCTCTCCGACGAAACAAGCCGGTTCAGGTTCTTTCAGGTGATGAGAAACATCACTCACGAGATGCTGATGGGCTACTGCAACATAGACTATGACCGCGAGATGGCGATAATTGCCGAGCTAACGGAGAACGGTAAGAAGAGAAGCATAGGCGTTAGCAGACTGATAGCAGAGCCTGGTGACAAACGGGCCGAGTTTGCCGTAGTGGTGGCCGACGACTTTGCCGGCAAGGGTCTTGGAATCAAGCTGGTGGACATGCTGATTGGCATAGGCGAAGAAAAGGGTCTGGAGGCCATCTACGGGATAGTTCTGCCCGAGAACACGAAAATGATCGGTCTATGTCGCGCTCTCGGGTTCGACACCAAGTACGGGTCTGGGGAAGTTGAGGTGGAGCTTAAGCTGGCAGGTCGGGGCAAGGATTCCTAGGTCAAAGATCCAGGCTCCATTTCGCACAACAGATACCAAGCGGGAGCCTTTCGGCTCCCACCTGGTTTGTCAGACGATGGCATCTGGGTGTTGCGAAAAACACTTGAAACCAGCCTGACACGCCGCATCCTAGGACCTCCAAAGTCGTCCGTCAAGCCCTCCAGACTACGATCGAACCTCGCCGAGTAATCTGGGGATTTTACGTTCGCCGCCTAGGACCACCCTAGCCAGGCGATCCAGACGCCGAGAAGACTCAGCGGAAAGCCGTTGCGTCTTGCAACTCAACGGACCGCACTTCATTATGCAATCTGAGGGTTGCCGAAATCAGAGGGGACAGACAGGCTTGAACAACGGCAGGAGAAGCTTTCGCGGCGCCATCCGCGCCGTCTGGGGTCGCCGCCACAGGCGGGGAGTCGAGCCGGCACGGGGCGGCGACGACCTGCCGCCGCTGCGCGCCGAGCTTCTCAGTCTTGAGCAGCTCAAGGGCCACGCGAAAGAGCTTGCGGCGAGGCACGCCGTGGAGGAGAAGCGGGGACCGGATCTTCTGCTCCCGCAGCTCAACGAGAACGAACGTGTCCTCCTCAATGCTTACCGGCTCATAACGAACGAGGGGGAAGACCAGGTTCGTGTCGCTCCGGCCGCCGAGTGGCTGCGCGACAACTTCTACCTCATCGAGGAGCAGATACGGGCGGCGCGGGGCCATCTGCCCAAGGGGTATAGTCAGGAGCTCCCTCGCCTGGTTGGCGGCACCTCAGCCGGCTACCCCGTCGTCTATGCCATCGCCCTGGAGCTTGTCTCCCACGGAGACGGTCGCGTTGACGCGGGCAGCCTGAGCGCCTTCGTCTCCGCCTACCAGGCCGTCAGGCCGCTAAAGCTGGGCGAGCTTTGGGCGATTCCGATCATGCTGCGCCTAGCACTGATCAACAACCTTCGCCGCGTCGCGGCTCGCATCGCCGCCGACCGACTCGCGCGCAGCCAGGCGAACCATTGGGCCGATCGGATGATCGAGATGGCAGGGAAAGAGCCGACAAGCCTGGTGCTCACGCTCGCGGACATGGCGCGGTCCCGGCCGCAGATGTCCAGTGCCTTCGTAGCTGAACTCGCCCGCCGCCTCCAGGGCCAGGGCCCCGCGCAGGCGATGCCGCTTACCTGGCTGGAGCAACGGCTCACCGAGATGAGTCTGACGATCGAACGGCTGATTCAGCTCGAGGGCCAGCAGCAGGCGGGGGACCAGGTTTCCATCAGCAACAGTATCGGTAGCCTCCGCTTCCTCGACGCGACCGACTGGCGTGAGTTCGTCGAGACGATGAGCGTCGTTGAGGACACGCTCCGCGAGGACCCGGCCGGCGTCTACAGTCAGATGGACTTCGCCACGCGCGACCGCTATCGGCACGTCGTCGAACGCGCAGCCCGCCGAGGCGGTCTCTCGGAGCGAGAGGTGGCGCAGAAAGCGGTGGACTTGGCCGCGGCCGCACAGACGCAGGCCAACTCACAGGACCGGACGGCGCACGTCGGCTACTACTTGATCGACCGGGGCGTCCCGCTCTTCGAGCGCGCGGCTCAGGTCCGCCTCTCGC
>JBEKXP010000245.1:0-4436 GCA_049511815.1 Dehalococcoidia bacterium | reverse complement strand
GACGTATGGCTCGCAACTATCCCGAAGGTTTTGGCTCTCGTCTTGGGAGCTTTCATAGTATACTTAGCCTACAGGGGCTACAGACGGAACAGAAGCGAACCTTTGCGATACGTAGCCTTAGGTTTCAGCCTCATAACCGCTGGAACAGTCGTTGAAGGTCTCTTGTATGCGATATTTGGTGAAGCCCTACTAACCGCAATTGCGACGGGCACAATGGTCACAAGTTTAGGGTTCGCCGTGATCATCTACTCAATCTACGCATTCAAATGAAAAAGCAGTCGACGGAAATAGCTGCTCGGCAGTAGCCATCTTGACAAGAGACCGCACTCTTGAACGGTGCCCGCTGCGTCGATTACCCTGATGACTCATGAATCCGACTAGGGAGCTTATTCTTCTGCAGCCACGGCGGTCCTAACGCAGATGCACTCGTCCTGATAATGGCCACAGTTGGGGCATTTCACTCGCCCTGCAAAGGCTTCGATCCTTGGGTTGTGAACAAGGTTTCGGATCTCGGGTGGTAGATTGGGTTCGTAGAAAATTCGAAGGACCCATCGGGTGAGGTCGTTTTCTGTAACGATTCCGACCAGCCTCTCATCTTCGACGACTGGCAATCTTCTGACTCCGGTCTTCAAAAGGATCTCAAAAGCACGCCATGTCTCCATGTCCGGTGGAGCCGTCTGCAACGGCCTAGACATCAGGCTACGTACCGGCAGTTTGAGCAGACTGTCCCCTCGCAGAGCTGCCCTTGTCACGTCCCTCTCAGTAACAATACCCACAGGCTTTGACCTATCAGTAACGATGACGCATCCCACATCAAACCTAACCATAAGCCGTAGCGCTTCCTCTACGCGTTCACTAATGTCCACTGTGACGACTTTACTCGTCATGATCTCGGAGAGAGAACTATGCTCTGGCCTATTCATCACGATCATGGAAAGTAGCTTCTGCGGCGTATAATAGAACCGTCAACAATTACCACAAATGAGAACGAACATGGTGAAAGAAGAAACGCCTATGGAAGCAATTGCCAGCATTCACGTCTGATAACCACACACGCCTCTTTATGTACCCCACCCAACGGCGATTTCATGGTCATCGATTTCTCCCAATCATAGCGAACCGATCCCGTAAGTGAAGCCATGACGGGCAATGTCATACGAATTCCTCACGACGCAACCCTCGACGAAGCACAGAGGTTCCTTGTAACTCACCTTCGCCCAAAAGGTTTCAATTCTTTCCTTACCTTGGTCAGACAGGGTTTCGTAACTTAGCAAAATCACTTCGCCTACAATGTTCTGCTGAATACCAAGAGAAGGAGGTGAAAAGGCCAAGCGTCAAGAGAAGTATCGATCTCGCACGGCACATCCCGAAAGAGAAACTTCAATGATAATTTGGATTGGATGGCTTTATCGAAGAATGCAACAAGCGACCATTTTTGCCTGAGATCCAAAGACTCACTTGATCTCACCTCGAACGACATTGCGTCGTTCCGTGCGTGTGTGGGTCTAGTGGTGCGCACCACCGCCTGAAGCAGTATTGTTCGAAAACGTAGTCTGAAGTATGTAAATGGCAGAAACTCTGCCCAGTGGATTCCGTGAATAGATATGGATTAATTGTAATTGGTTCTAAGGGATTGGTTCAGACCGGTTTTGTGTGTGCGCACCAAGGGTACCACACACAAAGGAGAATGGAAACTCGAAAGACCACGCCCAGCCCGCCCTACGAGGAAGTAGAATAGTAGAGGGCACGTTAGCTTCAGATCAATTTGTGCCCATAGTGTGGGTTGCGCAAATCAGGATCCCATAAGCAAGAAGCACAACATACCCTTCACCTCAGTGTGTGTGGTACCAATGTTCCTAGTCCAGCTTCCTGTGCTGGACCTTTATCGCCAGAGGGAACTTCAAATCGGATGTCGTCTTCAGAACATCGTCATTGATGTCGACCAGAACGTTCTTGGCGATGCTATCCCCTTGGAAGCCAGGAGCTTTTTACCCTCGAATTCAAAAAGTCTCAATTGTTATCCTGGTCCTCTTGATTCAATACGTTCATGTGTTCTGAGTCTTCAATATACGGGCGTAAGGAATTCGGTCTTAGTTAGTTGCAGATAAGCGCTTGAGATCCTCTTTGTAATGGGTCCAGGACACTCCTCACCGATCTTCCTGCCATCAACTTCGGCGATGGGAGCGACTCCGTCAATGCCCGTACTAGCGAGAAAGCTTTCGTCAGCAGCATAAAGATCATGTGGTGTTAGGAAAGTCTCAGTTGCAGTTATACGGAGCTCTCTTGACAGACTAAGAATCGTCTGTCGTGTTATTCCCCGCAGACAAGAGGTCGGCAACGGTGTCAGTAGTTCATTTCTTCTAACGACAAAAATATTCGAACCGGTCGATTCAGCCACAAACCCGTCTTTGTCCAGCATAATTGCATCATCGAAATTTCCTGCTGTGGCCTGAAGTTTAGCGAGAACGCTGTCGAGATAGTTTGTGCACTTGATCTTGGCATCTATCGAGAAAGATTTCTTCCTGACCGTTGATATTAGCAGACGAAGTGGCTTCCGCCCAAGGATAGGGGGAAACTCGTATGCTGATACGATGAGAGTAGGAGAAGGACACGACCTTGGGTCCAATCCAGGCACTCCTAGGCCTCGAGTCAGAACAATTCGGATGTGTGCGTTCTTCAACTTGTTCCTCCTTACCGTTTCCTTCACGACCTCTGACAATTCGGTCTTGGTTATCGATGGTGATATTGCAATACCTTTTGCAGAGTCAAACAATCGATCTATATGGTCGTCAAGTTTGAAGAGCATTCCCTCGTAAAGACGAATAGTGTCGAATACAGCATCGCCATAGAGCAGACCATGATCGAATACGGAGATTGATGCTTCCTTACCACTCGCGAAAATTCCGTTAACGTATACCACTTGATTGTTAAGAAATGAGTCAACCTCTTGACTCGACTTCGCCAATTCTGTAATTCCCTTGTCTTTTTTTGACTATGGTTTGCGTAGTAATAAAGCTTAGACATCACGAGAAATTGTTGGTTTTCTCGCACAGTCGTTCAAATGCAAGTCTGTCTGTTCTATCTGTGAGGTCAAACGGAGAGCCACCGTTGACACCATCAAAGCACTAAAACGATTTCGAGTCCAAAAACCCGTTTGCCTTGCCTAATCAGCGAAATTTCCGCATACAAGAACATCCGAACGTCCAATGGCCATGGTGAGAAGAAGGTCGGGAAGAACACTTGAACTGGAAGAACGGCAATAGCAAAGCTAACACCTTGATTACGGTGTCTATCCCGAACGCATAAATAGAACAGCGTTTGCAACTGACAATATGGTGCTAAGAAGCATAAAACGCCTGCCTTCGAAAGTCGTTGAATCCTTTGAGGGGTTGAGCTCATCAACCATATACGAATCCATCCCAAGAACTGTCGAAAGTGTAATGGATGCGAGCATCAAACCGATCGGGTCTGAAATGAGGCTGTTGGGCTCGGCACTGACAGTACAGTCACTTCCGGCTGATAACATAACCGTCCACAAGGCCATGACGTTAGCGCAACCAGGTGACGTGCTAGTTGTCAGCGCTTACGGTATGATTGGTGTAATGTGGGGAGCACAGATGACTTACCAAGCGATTAAACAAGGGATTGCGGGGATAGTTGTCGACGGTTCTGTCCGCGACACGTATGAAATTCGGAAGATGGGCTTTCCTTGTTTTGCAAAGATGACTAGCCCCATCGGATCAACGAAAGAGTTTCCTGGCTACATAAACTTCTCAATCGTATGCGGGGGCGTCAAAGTAAATCCCGGCGACATAGTCGTGGGAGATGATGACGGAGTAGTTGTAGTGCCTCAAGAACTGGCCACCGAAGTTCAAGAGAAAGCCAAGGAACGAGAGGCCAGAGAGAGCGACGCGCGAAGGCAGATGGATGAAGGCAAAACCTCTTTTGAAATCTACAATTTCGATAAGGTGTTTAGAGAGAAGGGTGTACAAGAGTCTTAGCCACTACTTAGGTTTCTAGACTCATCGCTAATTGTCATTGGTTTTTTCAAGCGGATTCCTAAGAAGTAAGGTGGGATTGGTATGGTGCCAGAAAACCCGGTAGGTGCAGGTGTCGGTGGGGTAACAGAAGCGAGGTATGCGTACGAAAGAATCGAACCAACTACGAGTCCGATGATAAGACCGGCCGCGAGAGACTTGCTTGAAATACTATTTGACATAGAATTTTCCTCGAACCAAAAATGATGCCTTACGTTGACACCATGCAATTGCTTTGTTTTTTGCACATTATGTCGTACAGCGTCCGGAATTATGTATGCAGGCCGACTTACTATCGCACGAAGCCTAGACAATCCATCATTCAGAGAATGAAGATGAAGCCGTTCCTTATTGCTTCCGAGTCGCAATCACAGATGTCCACTTTTCCCATCGAGACAA
>JBEKXP010000244.1:0-4582 GCA_049511815.1 Dehalococcoidia bacterium | reverse complement strand
CGCTGAGAGGCAGCCAGCGCGTATGCACAGTTCAACTCGGCGTGTTGCTTGCGCGTGGCCCGTGGCAATCGCAATATGCGGCCAAGTATTTGCTCCACAGCCCGGGCCGTGCCGATTTCGGCTACCGAACACAGTACATAGGCAAACGAGCAATCCCAACCTTCTTTGAGCGCAGCCACCGTGATTATGAAACGAATCTGGCACTCACGGTCAAATAAGTCAACATCGTCGATTTCCCTGGTTTCGCCTGTTGCAACCGCGATTTGTTCTTCGGGAATCTTGAAATCGTCGATAAGCGATTGCTTTATCACTTCGACGGTGAGGGTTTCTTTTGTTTGACTTCTCGATTGTGCCTGTAGTAGTACGATAGGCCGAATATACTCCCCTGTTTGCTTTTCCTCTTCCAAGGCCACGGCCTCAAGGGTTCGTTGTGTTTTCAAAGCTTCAGTCAAAACCTCTTTCCACTCCGAACGGGTTTCCAGTTTGATCGGGAGCTTTACCATATCTTCGGCCTTGAGTTCAGCCGCCGAAACATGGTGCAAGATATTGCTGGCAAACAGACCCCGTTCAGGCTTATGGTTAGTTTCCGGCGTTGCTGTAAATTCTATGATGCAAGAAGGATTAAACCTATCGAGTGTATCGAAAGAAAGCTGAGTCCGGGCATTGTGGGCTTCGTCCATAATCACAATTGGCCGATGCAACCGTAGCACATTGCAAAGCGAATATGGAATTACACTATCGCCATTTTTCTCAAGTTGTGCTTCTAATTCAGCCGAAAGCCCGCTGAAATGATCCATTAAAGCGCCTGCCGTTTCATAAACTTTTCGGCCTTCAGTGTCTTCGACTCGAAACGCGGCCAGTGTAGAAACGATGATACACGTATCACCTGTCAGATTGCCGCGTGTGACATAAAGGGCTTCCTTCAGGTCCATTACACTGACCTGCCCGCCGAAATGCTCATCAACAACTTGTCGATACGGGTGTTGCCGATTACGTAGCGCGGCAAGTGTTTGATCCTTGATTGTATTCGATGGAACCAACCATAGGCAAACTGCCCGATTAGCCTGCAAGTATTCCTTGCAAGCTATCCCTAGGGCATGACAAGCCATAAAAGTCTTGCCGCCGCCGGTTGGAACCCGCAAGCATACATAAGGCAAGGCCGGAAGTTGTGGGACTGAACGGTAAAGGCGTTCCGTCTGGTGAAGAAAAGCCATTTTCGCGCCGTGTTTAACAACCAAGCGAAGATAGCTTTCCAAAGCGTCAAGGCTTCGCCGCTGATAGTCCCGCAATTCTAACATGGTTAGGACACCTTTATTCCGTATGGTATCTGTTTGAAAACAATTCCTTCGCGTTTTAGCCGTGCTTTGCCTAGTCGGCAACCTTCACCATAAATCACCCGTGGCCCATCGTTTGGTGGAAGCGATTTCAATACGGTATTGGTCAACACATTCCCACCGCCCGGGCTTCGGTCGCCAAGAATGCCATTAAACAGTAAGTAGATTGCCTTGCTGTTGTGAACACCTAAGAGTGGAGATTTGCCGTTCTTGCGCGTAGGGATCGGTTCGCCGGTTTCGGCAAAATATACATGGGTTGCAAGTTCGGAAAAAGACACGCCCGCGCGGATGTTACCTGTTTCATCGAAGATAGGTACGCCCAATCGGCAGTAGCGATAACCACCACCCAAAGCTGGAATGTCATTGTGCCCTTGGACAACGCGGGTAAGCCTCTGCGCGGTCACAGCCTGACAAATAGACTCTTCTATTTCGACAAGAATAAACTGTCGGTTGCCCCCGTCCGCTTTGTTCAAGTCTAAAACCGCATGGCCGGTTGTGCCGCTACCAGCGAATGAATCCAAGACTAGAGAATTCTTGTCGGTAGCGATTTCAAGGATTCGCTTTACCAATTTAGTGGGTTTGGGAGTAATGAAGACTGAAGCTGAGTCTGGAAAATCACAAATGGCAACAAGTTCTTTCTTGGCATCCTGAGTATGGCCAACATCTTCATACTTCCATAGTGTTTGCGGCACAATACCTTGTTTGACTTCTTGTAAGAAGCGTTTAATTTGTGGTATTGAATTACCATCTTTTCCCCACCAGATTCGCCCGTCAGAGTCTAGCTTTTTGAAATTTTCTTCTGAATATCGCCAATATGATCCTTTTGGCGGTGTCTGAATAACACGACCTGAAGGGCAGGTTATAGCATAGGTGCCTTTACTATACGGATTCCGTGCTGAAAGGTCGCTCGTTTTCCAAGGTCCGCGTGGATCATTGTCTGGGTTCTTGTATGCCTTGTCTTGCTTGGAAGTACGCGAAACAAGATGGGGTCGCCATTGTTCGGAATTCTTGGCATAAACAATGATGTAATCATGGTCTTCGGAAAAGTGCCGAGCCGAATTCTTGGGTGAATACACCTTCTGCCATATAACCGATGCAATGAAGTTTCGCGGCCCAAATATTTCATCCATGACGTGGCGCAGGTTGTGAACTTCATGGTCCGCAATGCTGATGAAAATAGCCCCGTCATCCCGCAGAAATTCCCGCAACAGCACCAAGCGTGGGTACATCATGCAGAGCCACTTGTCATGGCGGGAAAGGTCTTCGGCTTCGGCCCCTACCACTTTGCCCAACCATTTCCGTATCTCTGGACTGTTGACGGCATCGTTGTAAATCCAGTTTTCATTTCCGGTGTTGTATGGCGGGTCGATGTAGATGCACTTTACGCACCCGGCGTAGTATGGCAACAGGGCCTTCAGCGCAAGCAGGTTGTCGCCCTGGACTAGCAAGTTCCCGCTGCCCGGGTCGCCTACCGATAGTTCCTTATCACATTTCAACAAGTGATAAGGCACTGCCCGGTGGTGATTCACAACCGCCTTTTTTCCAATCCAATCGAGTGTAGGCATTCCAAGGTAGTCCCGTATCGGCGGTTTAAAAGAGAATGGGCGTCAATGCCACATACTAGACCAGTTTAGCTATTTTGCCAGCTTGCGTTAAGGGGGACTGGTTGTAAGCTTCGGCCCAAATGCAAAAGATTGTATCATACACTGGGATTTCTACTACCAGTAGATTGCTACCGTGGCAACTCGGAAGAACTTTATACCTACAAGCAGCAACTGTCCACTTGGGATATGATTCATCCAGAGCGGTCATGGGCGATGGAATGCCAAGCAAACAAATAATCCAAAAATAAATTTCTTAAAATACTTCGGGAATCAATTGGATAGCGTTTTTTACTTGCCGATTATAAATAGAGTTTTGGCAGAAAAACCACTTTTCGATTTCCAAGGAATGGTTGGACCGAACAAGCGTTGAAAGTCAATGGAATAGGTTTTTGCATCCCAATTATACTTAACCATAACCCGAAAGGGACTTTTCTGTTTTGGCAGGATAGGATTGAACTTGGTAAGTGCTTCACTGCTTGTTACTAGTTCTTCTCTTGCATCAAAAAGCATTACAATACACGCGATGCTTTTTAATGGGATATCACCAATATTCTCCACCATGCCTTCCACAATAACATAATCGCTTTCGATCCTGGATCGCATATTATGAACCAGTAGCAAGGGCTTTGTTTCTGTTTGCTTCTCTTCGGCAATTACCGAACACGATAACGCCAAGGCAATAATAATCCAACTGAAAATAATCAAACTGTATCGAACCATTTTGTTTCCTTTCCATTATTAAGCATTTCGCTGTTAAGGCTATACAAAAATATAGAATTAAATCAAAAATTCACTCCAGGGCGGTCATGGGCGATGAAATGCCAATCAAACAAAAAACGAAGCCGATAATCTTAAAAATGTTTAAGGATAGTGTATGAAGGTTATGGTATCGGTGATTCAGGAAGATTTGTGTCCGCCTGATATTATATGGCAGTGCCATGATAGCCACTTTTCAAATCGGAACCACAGTTTTTGCACTTAATTGCACCTTTAACAATCTCACCCCCGCAGAAAGGACATTTCGGATTCTCGTTTGGACCAAGTGCAGTGACTAACCAGCCTATAGGTCCTAATAGAAAGCCAAAAATCGCTCCTGTACCGACTCTGCCCTTAGCTTGGCCGATAAGAGCACCAACCAGAGTGCCGATGACGATCCAAATTATTAGTTCCATATCTGCATTTTCCTATTTCTCGTATTGCTTTCCACCCGTTGACCAAAGGTAAAGCGTTTCTGAATATCCAAACCTGATAATTTCTCTTTCCTTAATTGGTTCCGCCAGTTTTGCAAGCATTAGACCTCTTCCGAGAAGTGATACACCTGCGCCTGCATTATCTAACAATCCATCAGCGGAGGCTACAAAGGGGATATTTAATCCACTTCGCCAATAGATAATAGTAGCACCATTTGGAATTGCACCTAGCGGCTGAATCACGAAAATACCGCAAAACAGCCGGAAGAAAAGCAATAAGCTACTGAAGGTGCAAACCAAAATGATGGTGAATCGCTTTTTGTTTTTCATCTTTTCATTCCCTTCATATCTAACACTAGCATTATCAGAATACGAATACCAATGCCAAACGCAAGCAGAGTGCTTACTAAGGTGAAAGATTTGCCCATTTATAGCCCCTCCTAAATAAGAGTAG
>JBEKXP010000243.1:0-4578 GCA_049511815.1 Dehalococcoidia bacterium | reverse complement strand
CAATTGTATAGCTGACACACCTACGGCAGCGACGGTAAAAGTGTGATAATATAGGCGAGCGAAATGAGGAGAGTAGAATGAGTGGCTCACTTCAGGATGAATTTCGGTTCTATCTTGACCATCAGGATGAACTGGTCGAGAAATATGAGGGCAAGTACATCGTCATCAAAGACGGGCAAGTTGTGGCCGCTTACGATACCGAACTTGCCGCAGTTACAGAATCGCAGAAATCCTATCCCCTTGGCACCTTCCTTGTTCAACTTGTCACTAGAGGCCCTGACGCCTACACGCAGACGTTCCATTCACGGGTAGCGTTCATATAGCAAACGACCTGGAGGAGCGGGTGACGACGCCAGATGATGGAACACGGGCCATCGACCTGCTCCCATACGTCCGAGCCTTTACCACAGGTACCCGCAAAGGCCTGTTCAGGGTCTTGAAAAACAGGTGCAAGGTCTCTGCGGCTTGGCTTCCTGATAGTGGGACTCCAAGGCCAAAGACGGCAGACTTCGATGCGATTTGGGACACGGGCGCAACTAACTCGGCTATTACTCAAGCCGTCATCGACGAATGCGGATTGCTACCATCAGGAATGGCCCAGGTACATGGCGTACATGGCAGCCAGGAAACCGAGACCTTCCTCGTCAACATAGAACTACCGGATAACGTGGTTTTCACGGCTCTCAAGGTCAGTAAGGGCGCATTCCGTGACGCAGACATCCTGATAGGTATGGACATAATCAGCAGAGGGGACTTCTCCGTCACTAACTGTGATGGGCGCTCGCAATTCTCCTATCGAGCGCCTTCCATGGAGCATATTGACTACGTGGCGTTAGTGAAGGCAGCACGGGAAGCCCGAGCGGAACCGAAGAATCGGGCCGCGCGTCGAAGGGCCAAGTTGGGCCGAAGTTAGACTCGCTGGGCAGGCGGCAGTGGCTACTACAGGGGTGACGGCGCGAAGTAGGCGGCGAGGGCGGGCTGCCAGGGGCGGAGGGTGATGCCGAGGCGGGCGCCTCTCCCAGGCGAGCCTTCGGCTCTCCGAGGCGAGTCTTCGACGGCGTTGTTGCGAAGGACGGTGTAGGGCGGCTTTGGCGGGTAAGGGTTGTACTCCGCCAGCGTGGTCGGCTTGAGGGCGACGTCGCTGCGGCCGGCGAGTCGCAGTATTTCGCGGGCCCAGTCGAAGCGGGAGCACTCGCCGCTGTTCGTCAGGTGGTAGATGCCATAGGCGTCGGTGGCGACGAGCCGGGCTATCGCTTCCGCCAGGTCGCGGGCGAGAGTCGGCGTCGCGATCTCGTCGGTGACCATCGTTAGCTCCGGCCGCTTCGACGCGGCGGCGAGTATCTTGGACGGGAAGTCGCGTCCGCCCCCGCCCAGACGGGCTCCGGCGCCCAGAGGGGCGCCTCCATAAAGCCAGGACGTCCGAACGATGTAGAGGCGTCCCACGATTGCTTGCGCCCGCTCCTCGCCGGCCAGCTTGGAGCGGCCATAGGCGTTTATCGGATTCGGCGCGTCGGACTCGACATAAGGTTCGCGCTTGGTGCCGTCGAAGACTTCGTTGGTGCTGACGTAGACGAGCGCGGCGCCCGCATCAAGGCAGGCGAGGGCGACGTTGCGGGTGCCGAGGCCGTTGACGCGAAGGGCGAGGTCGGGGTCGTCCTCGCAGACGCGAGTGTCGGTGAGAGCGGCGGCGTGAATGACGACGTCGGGTTGAGCCCCTTCGATTGTCCGACGCGTCAGGCCTTCGTCGGTGATGTCGAGCTCCGGCAGGTCGGCGCCGTCGATTTCGTCGTCGGGGAAGGCGCGCATGAGCTCCTGTCCGAGCTGGCCGCGGTTGCCGGTGACAAAGATGCGCATGTCAGGCGGGCGGAGCGCTGCTGGAAGAGGCGAGGCGGGCGCCGTACTGGCGGTCGTAGTAGGCGCGGAAGGCGCCGGACTTGATCTTTTCCCACCAGCGCCGGTTGGCGACGTACCAGTCGACGGTCTCGTCGATGCAGGCGGCGAAGTCGTGGCGGGGCGACCAGCCGAGGGCGCGGACCTTGTCGAAGTCGAGGGCGTAGCGGCGGTCGTGGCCGGGCCGGTCTTCGACGAAGCGGATGAGGCTGCGCGGCTTGCCCAGGCGGTCGAGAATCGCTTCGACGACGTCCATGTTCGGGCGCTCGTTGCCGGCGCCGACGTTGTAGATCTCGCCGGGCGCGCCTTCGTGCAGCAGCAAGTCCAGCGCTTCGCAATTGTCCTTCACGAACAGCCAGTCGCGGACCTGACGGCCGTCGCCGTAGACGGGCAGCGCCTGGTCGTCGAGCGCGTTGGAGATGAAGAGCGGCGCCATCTTCTCCGGGTACTGGTTGGGGCCGATGTTGTTGCAGGGCCGGGCGATGACGACCGGCAGGCGGTGCGTCTCGATGAAGGCGTGGCATTGCATGTCGCCGCCGGCCTTGCTGGCAGAGTAGGGGCTGCGCGGATGGAGCGGGTCGGTCTCCTTGGAGCGACGGGGCGCGGGGACTTCGCCGTAGACCTCGTCGGTGGAGATGTGGAGGACGCGCTCGATGCGGCCGCCCGCAGCGGCGACGGCGGAAAGCAGGCAATAGGCGCCGTAGACGTCGGTCTGGATGAAGGGCGCTGGCTCGAGGAGGGAGCGGTCGACGTGGCTTTCGGCGGCGAAGTTGACCACGGCGTCGACCTCGGCGACGAGCTGTGCGACGAGATCGGCGTCGCAGATGTCGCCCTTCACGAAGCGATAGCGCTTGGCGAGCGGCCCGCCCTCGACGTCGAGCAGGTTGTCGGGGTTGCCGGCGTAGGTCAGCTTGTCCAGGTTGACGATCTCGTAGCCGTCGTACTTCGTCAGGATGTGGCGGACGAAGTGGCTGCCGATGAAGCCGGCGCCGCCCGTGACGAGAATCCTGCGCATGTCCGCTCCTAGGGGATCCGCACGCGGCTGAAGTCGCCGAGGACGAGCGTGCAACTGCGGGGCTTGCCGTCGGCGCCGCGGAGGTCGACGTTGCGGCCGATGAGGCTGTCCTGGATGCGGGCGCCGATGCCGGAGATGACCGTGTTTTCCATTACCACGCTCTGCTCGATCTCGGCGTCCTCGATGAGACAGTCGTAGTAGACGGATGTGAAGGGGCCGACGTAGGAGTTGACGACGCGGGTCCGCTCGCCGATTATCGTCGGGCCGCGGACGACGCTGTTGACGATCTGGCAGCCCTCTTCCAGGACCACGCGTCCCTCCACGCGCGACGCTTCGTCGACGGTGCCGGCGGTGGACGGCTCGATGCCTTCGAGTATCATCCGATTCGCTTCGAGGAGGTCGCTCATCTTGCCGGTGTCGATCCAGCAGCCGCCGGCGACCTCGCAGCGGACGTCGTGGCCGTTGTCGACGAGGTACTGGATGGTGTCGGTTATCTCCAGCTCGCCGCGGGCCGACGGCTTGATGGCGTTCACGGCGTCGAAGACCGTGCGGTCGAAGAGGTAGATGCCGATGACGGCCAGGTTCGAGGGCGGGTCCTTCGGCTTCTCGACGACGCGCAGGAGGCGGCCATCGCGCAGCTCCGCGACGCCGAAGTCCTGCGGGTTCTTGACGGGGTAGAGCAGTATCTGGCCGGCGGGCAGCGGGTCGCAGCGGCAGAAGCGGTCGACGAAGGGGACGATGCCGTCGCGGAGGAAGTTGTCGCCGAGGAAGAGGACGAAGGGGTCGTCGCCGAGGAAGGCCTGCGCGATCTTGACGGCGTGGGCGATGCCCAGCGGCGCTTCCTGCTCGATGTAGGTGACGCGGACGCCGAATCGACTGCCGTCGCCGACGGCGGCTTGCACCTGGTCCTTCGTGTCGCCGACGACGATGCCGATCTCCTTGACGCCGCACTCGACGAGGTTCTCGATGGCGTAGAAGAGGATGGGCTTGTTGGCGATGGGCACGAGCTGCTTGGCGCCGGTGTAGGTGAACGGGCGCAGGCGGCTGCCCTGGCCGCCGCTGAGGATGAGGCCTTTCAGTGCCATGGGAAGATCGGGCATTGCCGGGCGACTCCCGTTCGCAAATCCGGGCATCAGGTACTGGCTATTGTAAACCGCCTCTGTGGGGTCGGCAACTTGGGGGAATAACGTACGGCTGTGCCCGCCCTGAGAGATGGGGGCTGGCTAACCTGGTTTCCACGGCTGCACAGACTCTGCGGCCATCCACTTTAGAAACCCCTGTCCTGGCCCTGTGAGATAGTATCTGCTGCCCTGCATTATGATTAACTCAGAACTCTCCAGGAAGCCCAGGTAAGGAACGAGTTGATAGTCATATTCTGGAATTGCTGCTTGCATGAGTCGCAAGTTGTCCTGGTAGTAGGGCACTAGATCGCCAAGACCGGCTCCAGCACTTCCTGTCGCAGCTAAGTAATACAGGAGTCTAATTTGGCTTCCAAAGATTAGTCGGTAAATTCGCTCAAACGAATAGGAGACTTGATACACTGCTAACTGCCGCGTCAACTGTTCCATTGCCACGACATGGCTGGTGATTTCCCCTTGCTTACGCTCCAAGATGTCGGTTAGGAGGGCAACTACTGCTGGACCCTCTTCCGCTTCCGCTGTCTGTTGCTCGGC
>JBEKXP010000242.1:0-8653 GCA_049511815.1 Dehalococcoidia bacterium | reverse complement strand
GGCGTCAGTTCCAGGGCTCGGGTCGGGCAGGCGGACAGACAGGCACGGGCGGCCAGGCAACGGACGTCGTACCAGACGAGTTGCGGCTTCGGCGAAAGGCCCTCCGGATTGTGGCACCAGCGACACCGCAGCGGGCAGCCCTTCATGAAGACCGTTGTGCGGATGCCAGGGCCGTCCTCAGTGCTGAAGCGCTGCACGTTGAAGGTGACGCCGGTGACCCCTGGCGCGGCGTCTACCGCGTCCGCTGAGGATGTGGAGAGCGCCATGGCGCATTACACCCGTCTTGCTTCGCGAGCGATAATCTCATCCTGGATCTCACGTCCTAGGGTAACGAAATACGCGTTGTAGCCCGTTACGCGTACCAGCAGGTTGCGGTAGGTCTCCGGGTCTGCCTGGGCCGCCCGCAGTGTGCCGGGGTCGATGACGTTGACCTGGAGGGCGGTGCCGCCCACGCTGCAGTACGCCCGCAAGAGGGCTGCCAGCTTGGCTACGTGCTCTTCGTCGCGCAGGAGCGATGGGCTGAGGTTCAGTGTGTGCGATGCGCCGTTGGGCGCCGTCTCAAGCCCCAGGTGGCCCACCGACTGAATGGCGGCGGTTGGTCCCTCGCGGTCGGCGCCGTTGACCGGGCACACGCCGTTGGAGAGAAACGTGCCCCGGCGGCGGCCGTCCGGCGTCGCGGCGGTCAGGGGCGCGTAGCCGATCCAGTAGTTCCAGGAGAGATAGCCGCCGCGGTAGTGCCGACCGGTGGCCGGCGAGACGTGACGGAACGCCTCCTCTGTCCAGAACCGCGACACCTCCCGTCCCAGGGCGTCTGCATCCGGGTCATCCATGCCGAACTTGGGAGCTCTGTTGGTAAGGACCTGGCGCAGCTCTTCGTGCCCGGCGAAGTTGGCGCGGATGGCCGTCAGTAGTTCGTCCATGGTCACGCGCCGCTCATCGTAGACAAGGTGCTTGACCGCGAGAAGCGAGTCCACGGCCGTCGCAAGGGCGATGCCCTCGACGGTGATGTAGTTGTGGCGGGCGCCGCCGGCGGTGACGTCGCGGCCGCTCTCGGCGCAGCCGTCGACCAGCACGCTCAGGTAGGGTGTCGGCTCGAATTCGGCGCGCAGAGCGTCCGCCTGGTTGCTGCAGTCGATAAGCTGTTGGAGCAGCGCCGCAAGTTGCTGTTTGAAGGCGCTCAGAAACGACGGGAAGTTAGGGAACAAGCGCGGGTTACCGGTGCTCGGGCCCAGGCGCTGGCCGGTCGCCAGGTCGACGCCGCCGCTTAGCGTGAGCTCGACCGCCTTGGCCAGGTTCAGGTTGACGTCGACAGTGCCGGAGCGATCGCAGCCCTGGAGGGTATTCTCGAGGCAGCCGACCGGCGCATAGTCCCAGAGCTGGTCTTCGGGGAGCCCCTGCCAGGACAGGCCACGGATCGACGCCTCGTCGAAGTTGAGCAAGAAAGGCGAACCCTGAGCGCGGGCGATGAGCCCGGCGACACGGCGCAGCAGGTCTTCCGGTGTCTTCGCGTGCAGGCGGATGTTGGGCTTGGGCTCCAGCAGGTTCATCTCCTCGATGACGCCCAGCATCAGCCAGGTGAGATCGTTGCTGGCGTCGCTGCCATCGGCGTTGGTGCCACCCAGCGTGATCAGTTGCCCGAAGCCGGAGTTGATCCCCTGGTTGCCGATCCGTCCCTGGTAATCGTACGCGTAGTTGTGCTTGATCCAGAGGCATTGAAGAAGTTCGCGGGCCTGTTCCCGGTCGAGGCGACCGCTCGCGACGTCCGACTGGTAGTAGGGGTGAAGGTACTGGTCAACCCGCCCGGGCGAAAGGCCAGGGCCAGGGTAGGACTCAGCGGCCATGACAAGCATGTGAGCAAACCAGAGCGATTGGAGCGCTTCCTGGAAGGTCGCAACCGGTTCGGCCGGCACGCGTCGGCAGATGCGCGCGATTTCTTGAAGTTCGGCCCGCCGCGGCGGGTCCGACTCGCGCTGCGCCAGCCGTTCGGCTTCGTCCGCGTAGCGTTCGGCGAAGGCGACGGCGGCTTCGCAACAGATGACGAGCGCTCTCAAGAAGTCGCGCCTCGTCGCGTCGGACTCCTGGGCACGCATCTCTTCCAGCTCGGCGGCGATGGCGCGGAAGCCCAGTCGCAGCACCTTGGGGTAGTTGGGGATAAGGTGGCCGGGGATGGCGCCGCAGTTGCCGGCACCGCTGTCGTTGAGCCTTCGTGCCTTCTCAAGCCAATGGCCAACGCCCTGCGTCCAGGCGCGCGCTTCGGCCCGCGTGTGGCTCTTCGAGAGGGCGGTATTGAAGTAGGAGCCGACGATGAGCTCACCGTCCAGGATCTTTACCGGCAGGCAGTGCTCCACGACCTGGCGAAAGAAGAGGGCACGACGGACCACCAGCGGCTCGTCCCAGAAGCCGTCGGGCAGAGAGACGGGCTCGGCGGCGGCCAGCAGGCTGTCGCGCACGGCGTCGAACAGAGGGTACATCTCCGGGACCACTCCCCAGTGGTAGGGAGACCAGACTTCGTCCCAGGAGGTGCCGCTCGTATAGGGGCGGACCTCGTTGCGGAAGTAGTCGCGATCGGAGAAGGAGAAGAACTCCTCCCGGAGACGACGGACGCGCGGCGAAAGGGAAGGGGAGGGCGACCAGACGGCCGCGGGGGTCTGCAAGATGCTCATTGTCACGTTCCATTTCCGGCCGGGCATCGGTGAAGGTACTCGGCGCGCTCCCATTGTACTCGAAGCATGACTGGCGCTGGTAGCGTGCCTGCTCTCATTCGATACATGCCGTCATACGCTCGCCTCTTTCCCGCAGCGCGTTGCGCAAACAGGATCGGGCGCTTGCGCGTGCGGGCGGGCATGCTTAGCATTGCGCAAGAGCAACCACCCGCCAGCACTGCCTGAACGAGTACCGGCGTGAGAAGTCTCAACCATAGTTGGGAGGTGACATCGTGCCATCGAAGAGCAAGCTGTGCTGGCTCGCGCTGAGCGTAGCCCTGGTCACTATCGCACTGCCGGTGATGGCCTGCGGCGGAGACAACGGGGGAACTCCCGAAACGCCTGCTGCCTCGGCCGCGGTTCCCGGCCCCACGTTGACCGCCGAGGCGAGTGACACGACCGGCGTGACCGACACCGAGATCAAGATCGGAACTCATTTCCCCCTCAGCCAGAACCCCGCCGCCGCCTGGGCCCCCGTCGCCTACGGCATGAGAGCCTTCTTCGACTACATCAACCTTCAAGGGGGCGTCTACGGTCGCAAGATCACCCTCATCATCGGCGATGACCACTACAACCCCCCCGATACGGTAGAGGTGGTGAGGGAGATGGTGGAGCAGGACAAAGTGTTCGCCATCCTTGCGGGGTTAGGGGAGGCAACACACAATGCGGTGTGGAAGTATCTGGAGGAGAAGGGTGTTCCCGACATGTATGTCGCGAGCGGAACGGCCAAATGGACCGACCCCGTGGTGCGGACGCGCTTCTCCGGTTACCCGGACTACGTGACCGAGGGCACCGTGCTCGGCGGGTACATCGCCAAGACTTACGACGGGAAGAAGCTGGGATTGCTTCTCCAGAACGATGAGATGGGTCAGGACGGGGAAAAAGGCTTGCGCGCAGGCATTGCGGGAAGCAACGTGCAGGTCATCGATAGGGAGTTGTATGACGTAAGCCAGTCCGACGTTACCGCCCAGACCGAGCGACTGAAGAACGCCGGTGCGGAGGTCGTGGCGGTCTACGCTATTCCCCCGCAGGCCGCCAGCCTGGTGAAGGCTGCCCGTGAGACCCTCAATTGGGATGTCCCCATAATCGTCAGCGGCATCAATCAGAGCGATATCTTTGTCGCTCTGGCCGGCGCCGACAATGCCGAGGGCGTGGTGAGCTGCGTCATGGGTCACCAGGCGTACGAGACCGAGTTTCCGGGTATTCAGACATACGAGAAGATCTGGGCCAAGACAGGCACCGGCGGGCCGCTAAGCAACTTTGAGGTCTACGGCATGTCCATGGCTGAGGCGATGGTGTGGGACCTGGAGATGGCCGGCACTAACCTCACGCGCGGCTCCTTCCTCGATGCTGCGGAATCGATGTGCAACGTCTACTGCTCCACGTGCCGCGGCATCGGACCCTGGAGCACCAGTCCCACCGACCATAGGTTGAACGAGACCGAGGTGATCAACATCGTCAAGGACGGAAAGTGGGTGACCGTCGGCGATCCCGTCAGCTACGAATCGTCGCCAAACTGCACGCCGGCGACGCCGCCTGCCGGCTTCGAGGATCAGCCCAAGGTGGGAGAGGACGCAGTATACGTCGACGTGCCTTAACGCTTCTCGCCGGCCCCGTCCAGGTCTATCTCTCGTAACTCCGGCGCGAGAATCAGTTCCGGCTCCGTGAGCGACTGCACGTACTCGGGGCTCACGGCGTGAGCTAGCTCCTTGAGCAGCAGGCCTTCGGGCGTGACCTGGATGACGGCGAGGTTGGTGACGATGAGATCGACGACGCCTGTGCCGGTGAGCGGGTAGGAACACTCCTTCACGATGCGCGGCTCGCCCGTCTTGGTGGCGTGCTCCATAGCGATGATCACCCGCTTGGCCCCCACCGCAAGGTCCATCGCGCCGCCGATGCTGCCCATCCCCTTCGATGGCACCATCCAGTTGGCGAGGTCGCCCTTCTCCGACACCTGCAAGCCGCCGAGAACGGCGAGGTCGACGTGGCCGCCCCGGATCATGATGAAGGAGTCAGCGCTGTGAAAGAAACAGGCGCCGGGCAGGAGGGACACGGGCTCGCCGCTGGCGTTTATGCGGTTCCAGTCGATACGTGTGTCCTTACCCGAGAGGGGCCCGTAGCCGAGGATGCCGTTCTCCGCCTGAAAGATAACGGAGACACCGTCGGGAGTGTGGTCAGACACGAGCGTGGGGATGCCGATGCCCAGGTTCACGATCATGCCGTCCCTGAGCTCCCGCGCCACCCTGCGGGCGATCTGCTCCCTAGTCAAGCCCGTCTGGGTCATATCTGGGCCCCTTCACTATTCTATCCACGAAGATGCCGGGAGTAACGATTATTTCTGGGTCCAGTTCCCCCACCTCCACGATCTCCTCCACGTCAGCGATGGTGACGCGGGCTGCCGTGGCCATCATCGCGTTGAAATTGCGTGCTGACCCGCGGTAGATCAGATTGCCCATTGTGTCGGCCTTGTAGGCCTTGATGAAGGCGAAGTCGGCTGTGAGGGGCATCTCCAGGAGGTAGCGCTTGCCGTTTATGGTCCTCTCTTCTTTTCCTTCCGCAACGACGGTGCCGATGCCTGTCGGCGTGTAGAAGCCGCCGATGCCGGCGCCACCGGCCCTTATCCGCTCAATGAACGTGCCCATCGGCACTATCTCTACCTCGACCTCTCCGGCCATGAACGCCTCTTGGATGAGAGGACGCTCCACGTTGCTGGCGCGGAACGGGAAGGCGCCGATGAACTTGCGCAACTGCCTGTTCTTGCAGAGGATGTCTAGCCGGTCCACCAGGCCGATGTTGTTCGACATGGCGGTTATGTTCTTGGTGCCCCGCTCTGCAAGGGCCAGGATGAGGTTGGTGGGACTGCCGTTCGAGAAGAAGCCGCCGAACATGATGACTGCGCCGTCATCAACGTCGGCGATCGCCTCCGCAGTGGTGCCATAGACCTTGTTCATGGCGGGTCTCCTGCTGGCGCCAGCGCCAGTCTGCCGAAGCGCGATCAAGCGACGCGGTCGGGCCCCCTGTTGAGCCTATCTCCCCGGCCACGGTAGTATTGGGCCGCGAGCGCTAGCCCATTTGAGAACTGGCGGGCTATTATTTGCTCAACTGGGGCCACCCAGTCAAGGAAGGAGACCGATACCGCTATGTCAAGGGTTTGCATTGTCTCTGGCGGGATAACCAAGTTTGCTAAGGCGAACCTGTTGACCCAGGAAGCGATGTGTAAGGATGCGCTGGACTACGCCCTCAACGACCTCAACGGACGGCTCGAGTTGCGGGATATCCAGACCACCATATGCACCTACTTCTCCGATCACTTCAACAGCCAGCTCCTATTCGACTCCCTTACTCAGGACTACCTTGCCATGTGCCCAAAGCCGTCCATGCGCATCGAGGGCGGAGGCGCCACCGGCGGGCTGGGCATTCGGGCAGGCTTCATGGATATAGCCTCCGGCCTCTCCGAAGTCTGCCTCGTCTACGGCTTTGAGAAGATGAGCGAGGTGAACACGGAGAAAGGGAACGAGTTCATCGCCCTCGCATCCGACACCGACTTTGACTTCCCTGTAGGGGGTTATTACTCCGGCTACTACGCGAACATGGCCCAGCGCCACATGCACGAGTTCGGCACGACGTCGGAGCAAATGGCGAAGATCGCGGTGAAGAACTACGACAACGCCTTCCACAACCGCTGGGCGCAGAAGCACGAGCACTGGACCGTCGAGGAAGTCATCAAAGCGCCTATCATCGCCACGCCGCTCACCAGGCCCATGGTCTGCGTGATGAGCGATGGCGCCGCCTGCCTGATACTCTGCACGGAGGAGTGGGCGAAGCGGCTGCGCCCGGACGGCGACTACGTTGTCATAACCGGTCTGGGTTGCGGCACCGACACGATGCGGCTGGGCGACAGGCCCCGCGGCGACGTCATCCCCCTACCTGGCGACGAGCCCGGAAAATACGACTACCTTGCCGGCCGCTGGCCAGGGGTCGCGTCGTTCCGAGGTGGGCGCGAGGCGGCACGCCAGGCGTACAAGCAGGCAAATATCACCAGACCGCTTGAGCAGATCGACTTCGCGGAGGTGCACGACGCCTACGCCTCCAGCGAGCTTCAGACCTACGAGGACCTGGGTTTTGCTCTCTACGGTCAGGGAGGCCGCTTCGTAGAGGAGGGCCATCCTTACGTCGGCGGCACGCTGCCGGTCAATCCCTCTGGAGGCCTGCTGGCCTGCGGCCACCCTGTCGGCGCCACCGGCGTCATGCAGGGCGTCTTCGCACTATGGCAGCTTCAGGGCTCAATTTCACGGCACTGCGGCGACACCGCGGCGGGCATAGACGGCTCGAAGATCCAGGTCGAGAACGCCAGGCGTGGTCTTATCCATAGCCATGCCGGTACCGGCACGTACATAGCCGTGAACATATTGGAACGAGCCTAGGACAAGGCTTGTCGTTTGGGTTTGCGAAGATAGGGGGCGCATTATGACGCACGTTTACAACACGAACCCGTTGCAGGTGGGCCGCCACTACGAGATCGATTCGATCCACAGCTACGGCGAGGTGACCGATTTCTTCCTTGGCCTGCAAAAGCGAAAAATCCTGGCGACTCGCTGCCCGAATTGCGGCCGCACCTGGCTGCCGCCGCGACGTGACTGCGGCGCCTGCGGTAAGCCGACCGAATGGTTCGAGGCGCCTCTGGCGGGCAAGGTTCATAGCTTCTCGGTTCTCCACTTCGCCGCCGAAGCTTTCATGGCTGACGTGCCGTTCGTTCTCGCCTACATTGAGTTTGAAGGGATCGACACCGTCTTTCTCTCCCGCGTGACGGGGTGCAAGCCGGAGGAAGTCTACATCGGCATGCCCGTGCGCGCCAAGTTCCGGCGACTGGTGGACTGGACGCCGAACGACGTGGTGTTCGTGCCCGCCGGGTCTTGAGGATCCAGGAAGGATTGCCGGCCAATGGACTTCAGCTTCTCTCCTGAGGAGGAAGCCTTCAGGCGCGAGGTCCGGGAGTTCCTTGATCGCGAGTACCCGCTCGACCGTCACCACGGCGCCCTCCCCGACGGTTCGAGGCTGCCCACGCCGGAGCCGCACGTCCCGGGCTACATGCCGTCGCGGGAGGCTGAACTGAAGCTCGGAGCTAAGGGTTGGCTGGCTCTGAGCTGGCCTGTCGAGTACGGCGGGGGCGGCAAGCCCCTGTTCTACCAGATGATCGTCGATGAGGAGCTCGCGTACCACAACGTGCCCGGCGCGGAGAGCATGGGCCGGACGATAATCGCGCCGACACTGCTGGCCTGGGGCAGCGAAGAGCTGAAGAAAGAGATCCTGCCAAGAATCGCGCGCGGCGAGGCCGACGTATGCCTCGGCTACACGGAGCCGGAAGCGGGCTCTGACCTGGCGTCGCTGCGGACGCGGGCGGTGCTCGACGGCGACGATTACGTGATAAACGGGGCGAAAGTCTACACCAGCGGCGCCGACGTCTCTCAATACTGCTGGCTGCTGGCTCGCACCGACCCCGATGCCCCCCGGCATCGGGCTCTCTCCCTTTTCCTGACGCCGATGGACGTTCCCGGCGTCTCCGTTCGTCCCCTGCCTAACCTGTTGGATATTTGCTGGTTCACGGAAGTGACGTTCGAGGACGTGCGCGTGCCCCGTCGCTGGCTAGTGGGCGAGGAGAACCGGGCATGGCAGATCGTGACGTCGGCGCTGGCGTCGGAGCGGCTGGCACTGTATCACTGGTGCAGTCAGCGCCGCCTGTTCGAGTCGGTCCTCGAGTACGCGAAGCGCGCGCAGAAGGACGGCCGGCCGCTTGGCAAGGACGCAATGGTGCGCCAGCGCCTCGCCGGCATGGCGATCGAGTTCGAGGTGGCGCGCTTGCTGACGTATCGGGCGCAGTGGCTGCGCAGTCAGGGCCGCACGCTGACCTACGAGTCGGCGCTGGTCAAAGCGTTCAACACCGAGATGACGCA
>JBEKXP010000241.1:0-3287 GCA_049511815.1 Dehalococcoidia bacterium | reverse complement strand
AAGGCCTACCAACTCTGCAAGTCGAACCCTCTGCAGGACGCGAAGGACGTGCTGGGCGAGTTGCGCCGCCAGGTGGAGGAGCAGGGCGCGCGCCTGCGCATCCTCGGCATGGCCACGACGGGCTATGCCAAGGACCTGCTCAAGGAGGCGCTCGGCGCCGATCTGGCGATCCCCGAGACGGTTGCCCACGCCCGGTCCGCCCTCCGCTACTACCCCGACGTGGACGTCATCGCCGACGTTGGGGGGCAGGACATCAAGGTCATCATCATGAAGGCGGGCGCCGTCAAGGATTTCAAGCTCAACACACAGTGCTCGGCCGGCAACGGTTACTTCCTCCAGAGCACGACCGCCCGCTTCGGCTATGACCTCAGCCAGTGGGCCGACGTCGCGCTGAGCGCCGAGCGGGCACCGCCTTTTCACTACGGCTGCGCCGTCTTCCTGGAGCAGGACATCTCCCACTTCCAGCAACTCGGCTGGCAGCCGTCGGAGATCATGGCCGGCCTCGCCCTGACCCTGCCCAAGAACGTCTGGCTCTACGTCGTCCAGGAGACGAACCTGGCTCGCTTCGGTAAGACCTTCCTCCTCCAGGGAGGGACACACTACAACCTCGCCGTGGTCAAGGCCCAGTACGACTTTATCAAAGCTCGCGTGCCGGACGCGAAGATCCACGTCCACCCGCACGCCGGCGAGAGCGGCGCCCTCGGCGCTGCCAGCGAGGCGATCCGCGTGAGCGACGGCAGGGAGAGCTCGTTCATCGGGTTCGACCGGGTTGAGGCGCTTACCTTCACCACCACCCGCGACGAATCCACCCGCTGCTCGTTCTGCAAGAACAAGTGTCTGCGTACCTTCGTCGACATCAGGACATCTCCCGAACACACGTCGCGCTTCATCTCCGCCACCTGCGAGCGGGGGATGGCTGAGAGCCTCGACGAGGTGAGGGCCTTCAACACCCGCGAGAACGCCGTGAAGAAGGCCAACCCCAACTTCGTCGAAATCGCCGCCCGCGAGGCGTTCCGCAGCTACTCGCCGCAGAGCGTGGCTGCCACCGATGGCAATGGACGGCGCTTCTTGACGGGCCGGGACAGCAGCCGGACGGTGGCCCGACTGCGGGAGCGGCGGGCGACGGTGCGGATCGGCATCCCACGGCTGCTCACCATGTACTCCTATGCCCCGTTCTTCACCGCCTATCTGGAAAGTCTGGGCGTGCCCCACAGTCACATTCTCTGGTCTGACTACACGGACGACCAGATGTTCCGCGAGGGCTCGCGGCGTGGCTCGATCGACCCCTGCTTCCCGGGGAAGATCGCCGTCTCCCACGTCCACAACCTCCTCACCAAGAAGCAGCCGGACATCATCTTCTTCCCGGAGATGATGAACGTCCCCAGCGACATCTATGAGTGCCAGGCAGGCTGGAGCTGTCCCACGGTGCAGGGGATACCAGAGGTGGCAAAGGCAGCCTTCACGACGGAGAAAGACGCCTTCGCCGAGAAAGGAGCGTCCTTCTACGACCCCGTCTTCCACATGGGCGAGCCCAACCTTTTCGAGCGGCAGATGTTGACCTTCGTCCGCCCCATCCTCGGCGTGAGCCCGGAAGAGAACGCGGCGGCGATGCGGGAGGGCTACCGAGCGCTAGCAGCGTTCGGCAGTAGCCTGAGGAGGCAGGCGCGGGAGGTCCTCGATCGGCTTGAGGAGGAGGGCCGTCTCGGGGTAGTACTGCTTGGTCGCCCCTACCACAACGACCCGGGCGTGAATCACGGCATACCGGAGCTTATCCAGCGGCTGGGCTACCCCGTCTTCACCATCGACTCGCTGCCCATGGACGATGATGTCCTCGACCGGCTCTTCGGTGAGGAGGTACGCGAGGGGGATATCGCCGACCCGAGGGACGTCCACGATGTCTGGAAACACACTTTCAGCGAGAACACCAGCCGCAAGGTCTGGGCGGCGAAGTTCGTGGCCCGCCATCCGAACCTGGCCGGTATCGATTTCTCCTCCTTCAAGTGCGGCCTCGACTCCCCCATCTACCACGTGATCGAAGGGATACTCGAGGCGGCCGGTACGCCTTACTTCGCCTTCCATGACCTCGACGAGAACCGGCCGGTCGGCTCGATCAAGCTGCGGGTGGAGACAATCGACTACTTCCTCCGCCGCCGGCTGGAGGATATGCAACCCGCCCGTGAGGCGGCGCAGGGGATCGAGCGGCAGGTGGCGAGTTATCGCAAGCGTCTGCAAGAAGAGATGCTTCTAGCCGGAGAGGAACGTGTCTACGATAGAGTCAGCGGCTGAGATCGAGGCGAAGGTTGAGGCCTTCCGACGCGCCCTGGTCCAGGAGATGGGCGTCGAGGAACCAGAGGTACGCCATTTCAAGCGGCCCGCCGAGCCCACCACGCCGATAGACAAGGCCAAGACGACCATCGTCTTTTGCGCGCTTCCCGCTACTCTCCAGGAGGTGCTTCTGGGCTTGCTGGAGGGACTCGGCTACAAAGCGCAGCGACTTCCCAGCCCTGATCAGGAGTCGCTCGCGATCGGCAAGGAGTTCTGTAACCGCGGGCAGTGCAACCCCACCTACTACACGATCGGCACCCTGCTCAAGTTCCTATTCGAGCGACGGCGGGAAGGGCTGTCCGATAGCGAGATCGAACAGCGCTTTGCCCTCCTCTGGGCGAGCGACTGCGGGCCCTGCCGGATGGGGATGTACGAGGCGGACATGCGCAAGGCGCTCAAGGCGGCCGGCTTCCCCAACTTCCGGATCGCGATGCTGGACATCGCCCACGGCCTCGACATCAATCAGGAGTCGGCGGGGGTGCAGATGACGCCCAAGGTGTTCTGGCGCCTCGCCAAGGTAGCGATCGCCGCCGATCTCGTGGGCGACCTCGCCTGCCAGATCCGGCCCTACGAGGTCGTCCCCAGGGCAACCGACGGGGCGCTGGCGGAGGCCCGCGAGATGTTGCGTGTGGCAGCAAGAGAGGGGCGCTCCATCTCGAAGACGATGGCGGCTATCAGGGTGAAGCTCCGCCGCATCGAGGTCGATTACCTGAGGGTCAAGCCACGGGTGAAGGTCACCGGCGAATTCTTTCTCAAGCACGCTGAGGACGAGTCAAACCACTATCTCCTGCACTGGCTGGAGGCCGAGGGCGCTGAGGTGATGCTGGACACGGTCGGGGCCTGGTTCGAGTACATGATCTGGCTCAACGAACTTAAGGTGCGCGACCGCCTCTTCGTCAAGTCAGACCGGCAGGGGATGGGCACGGCCAACCCCTGGCTCGTCTGGTTCTGGCTCCGCGCAG
>JBEKXP010000240.1:0-3032 GCA_049511815.1 Dehalococcoidia bacterium | reverse complement strand
CGATATTTTGTGCGTCATTAACCAATTATTGGAAGATCCAACACCCCCAAAAAACCATGAATCGCCGCTGTCGACGGGCTTTTACCCTTGTTGAATTATTGGTGGTAATCGCCATTATAGGGATTCTTATCGCATTGCTGTTGCCGGCAATTCAATCCGCGCGTGAATCGGCGCGCCGCTTGCATTGTACAAACAATCTCAAGCAAATAGGCTTGGGTTGCACGACGCATTTAAGCGAACAAGGCGCATATCCTACCGGCGGTTGGGGATATATGTGGTCCGGCGATCCGGATCGGGGATATCGCAGTCAGCAACCGGGCGGCTGGCTCTTTAACATCCTGCCCTACGTTGAAGAAAAATCCGTACACGATTACGGTTTAAGAAACAATCAAAATGGCAGAACTCAGACCGCAAAGACCGCAATTTCCTTGTATTATTGTCCTACGCGCCGCCCAGCCACGTTGTATCCAAACGGCAACGTCGCCATTCATAACATCAGCATGACCGCCGGCAGCGGAGAACTAATTGCAAAGGCCGATTACGCCGCATGCGCGGGAGATAATTATTCAAGCGTCTCGCAAGGACCAAGCTCGCTGGTTAGCAGCGTAACGCCGGACACAACCGCCACGGGAGTAATTTTTACCGGCTCCGTGATTAAATATAAAGACATAATCGACGGCGCCAGCCATACATATATGGCTGGCGAACGCAATCTCTCTCCCGAATCGTATTATACCGGAGCTACCATTGATTCCGACGAACCTTGGACTGAAGGCTGCGACTACGACGTTAATCGTTGGTGCAATAACGACGCCTATGGCAAACCGCAGCGTGACCAGCGAGGATCGAAAGATACCTATATAACAAATTTCGGCAGCGCACATCCCGTTACTTTTAATATGCTATTTTGCGACGGTTCGGTCCGTTCCATTTCTTACGATATCGACACCGTCGCCCACCAACGCCTGGGAAATCGCAAAGATAAACTGCCCGTCGACGGATTGCAGTTTGTTAATTAGTGGAGAGTGGAGAGTGCTTAACCCTGAACCCTCAAGCCGGATTGAACGCCGAGGATAATATCGGCGACCATGAATGGTCCTGAATATAGTATCTCGAGCGTTTGGGCAACTATCATACCGGCATGGTAACGAGGCGGATAACCGCGCCGGAGTCTTGGATTAGATGCCGCTGCTATTTGCCGCTTTTACTTGTTGGGCACGACATAATCGACCACCAAGACCTTTTCTCGATAAGGGGTCAGCAGGGATTTGCTAATTTCTTTATGGATGGGATGCCTTAGGTAGGCTGTCCGATCAGCGGCGTTGCGAAAGGTTATTATAAAACAATGCGTAAAACCTTGCGACAAGTTCTCCGTGCTGACGTCGGTTCCCCATTCGAGATCGACGATCTCGGGAATTTTCTGCTGTTGAGCGCAATAGGCGGTTTCTATTTCCTTGATCTTCTCCGGCGACGTGCCGTCCTTGAATTTGAAAAGCACTACATGACGCAATTTTCCGGCTTCCGCCTTTTTCGACTCAGTCTCGACGGCCAAGCCTGCGGCAACGATCGAAATACCTACAACCGCAATAATCGATCCGAGTATTTTTGTGCAACTCATCGCTAAAAACTCCTCCTTAGAACAAAATGGAGATAGACACCCTTGAATATCTGTAATTTTAACTTATTTTGACAAAAAAATCAGTAGCAAGCTCCCGGGCTAAAAGGCACATGAAAACAGATCCTTATATGCGCTCAATATTACATATTCCGATTCCCGATTACGATTAATAATGCACCGGGAGCAAGCTCCCGGGCTATTGATCGTCAAATAAGTAATGCAACTTTGTTTAAGGATCTCTAACAATACCCAGCCGCCCTCACCCCCGGCCCCTCTCCCGCAAGCGGGCGAGGGGAGTATTGTTAGAGTCCCTAAGTTATAATTGGCATGGCAATCTACTTCGACATGAGATCACAACTAGTAACAGCCAAGCGAATCAGAGACGATTATGTTTGGCTCAAAGGCGTGGCATCCCGACTTTCTGCCATCGCTGCCGGAGTAGCCCGTACGAGCCATAGCAAAAGAGCAGGTTATGCTTCAGCATAATAGCGATAGGGAAAATAGTTTAGCTTCGCCACAGACGATTGAATATTTCGATCTGATCGAAGAAGACAAATCAACCTCACAAAGGGCGCTTACTGGTCAAATATAAGAGAGACCACAGGATCTAAAAATGAGACCTTGATATCAATCCGAGCTGTAAAACTCGGTAAAATGGAGATATTAGACATTTGATGATCCGGGCAATCTGACTTGGAAAACCTTTAATCCCATCCCCCCCTGTCCCCCTCTTTCGATGCACTTTACATCTATGTTGAAGATGGTATATTAACGGCTCTTGTTTCAATTCAAAGACAACTAGGCTGGAGGCAGCGCGATCAACCGATCAAAAAGTATCGGTCGCTGCTATTTGATCTGCAACATGGCAAGCTTCTCGCAACGGCCAGGACAATTGTCGCCACAAAACGGCGGCAGGAGAAAAATCCTTTTCGCAAGAGAAGGAGTGCAGGACTTTTCCATTCTTAGGATCTAGTGATTGCGAGAAACATTTTCATCTTTATCCCGGAAGGATGACCATGACATCGCTATCGCCGACATGTCCGCCATGACATGAAATTGTTTTGGTGAACGTGTGTAAGCACGGATTCCTCCTAGGGAATGGCAAAGGACGTGAATTGTTTTGTTCTGCTGCGGCTCAGTTTTAACTGAGCCAGTTGTTGTGAAAAAATTTTTACTTAGGAGGTATGTATGTTCAACCGAAAAAGTTTTTTAGTGCTTTTTGGCGCCCTTGTCATTTTTCTCGTCTATACCTGCAACACACAGGCTGCCCTGGGGGTCGGAGGCTGGGGAGGCCATGGCTATTGGGACTTATTTTGCGTGAATCTGACTCCCAATGGTCTGTATTGGAACCAGGTCAATGGCGGGACGGGCGCCTTGGGCGATCCCTTAATTCAGCCAGACCAACCTCCGCCGA
>JBEKXP010000239.1:0-6668 GCA_049511815.1 Dehalococcoidia bacterium | reverse complement strand
AGTTCGAGGTGGCGCGCTTGCTGACGTATCGGGCGCAGTGGCTGCGCAGTCAGGGCCGCACGCTGACCTACGAGTCGGCGCTGGTCAAAGCGTTCAACACCGAGATGACGCAGCGACTCGCATCCGTCGCAATGGAGGTCGTCGGACTGTACGGCGGGCTCCTGCCGGAGTCGGCGAGGACGGTGCTCGGTGGCATCGTCGCCCACGGCTATCTTGACGCTGTGCAGGGGACAATCGGCGCCGGCGCGTCGGAGGTCATGCGTGATATCGTCGCGCGCGCGGGCCTCGACCTGCCGCGGGGTTAGCTGCGGAGCCAGGTCAGTTGACTCTGGCCCTCCCGCGGGCCTGCGTCGGCTCTTCCTTCACGCATCATCCTCATCTTCGGTCAGAAATCACCGCGACGGGGATCAGCGACAAGGAGGTTTCTGAAATGACCGATACAGAATTCAAGGACATCCTCTACCGGAAGCACCATCGCGTCCGAGGGGCCGCCTGGATCACCATCAACCGGCCCGACGCAATGAACTCCTTCACCGGACAAACGCTGGCCGACATGCGCGCTGCCGTCGACGACGCCAACGCCGATGATGGCGTAGGCGTGATTGTCCTGACAGGTGCCGGCGACCGCGCATTCTGCGCCGGCGGTGACGTCAAGTGGCTGGCCGAGATCCAGCAGGAGGGCAGTTGGGGCAGCCCCGACTTCGACCCTCACTCCGGCATCGAGGACTGCCTGAAGCCGGTCATCGCACGCGTGAATGGCCACGCCGTTGGCGGCGGCAATCACCTGGCCTACTTCTGCGACCTGACCATCGCCGCTGAGCACGCTACCTTCCGCCAGGTCGGTCCCCGGGTCGGCAGCCCGGCGTCGGGCCACTGGGTGACGTATCTGACGCAGGTCGTCGGGCAGAAGAAAGCGCGGGAGATATGGATGCTCTGTCGGCCGTACTCGGCGCAGGAGGCGCTGACGATGGGGCTGGTGAACGCCGTCGTGCCGAAGGAGAAGCTTGACGACGAGGTCGACCGGTGGTGCGGCGAGTTGATGGCGAAGAGCCCTAGCTGTCTGAAGATCCTTAAGGCCAACTTCCGCTCCGTTTACGACCCCCTGCGCGAGGGCTCGCTGCGTGACTGGGTAGGTGAGTTCGCGCCCGACTTCTTCCGCAGCGGCGAGGCAGACGAAGGGAAGAACGCGTTCCTGGAACGTCGCGAACCCGACTACAGCAAATACCCTCGGCAAGGCGGTGTCTACAAGGCAAGGGAGGCTTAGCCATGGGTCAGCTAGACGGACAGGTCGCCCTTGTGACCGCTGCCGCCGGCGCCGGGATCGGACAGGCGGTTGCGCGACGCTTCCTCCAAGAAGGAGCCGACGTGGTGATAAGCGACGCGCACGCGCGTCGCGTCCAAGAGACGGCAGAGGCTATGAGCAGGGAGGCCGGCCGTGAGGTCGTTGGCCTGGAGGTGAACGTTGCCAGCAAGGAACAGGTGCAGAGGATGGTCGACATCGCACTGGAGAAGCACGGCAGAATCGACATCCTGGTCAACAACGCGGGCATCAACCGCTTGCAGCCGGTCTGGGAGATGAGCGACGAGATCTGGGATCTGGTTATCGGCGTCAATCTAACGGGCACGTTCTACTGCACGAGGGCCGTCCTCCCGCACATGATCGAGCGCGGCAGCGGCAACATTGTCAACCTCTCGTCTTCCGCCGGCTGGATGGCCTCCCAAGAAGGCGAAGCTCATTACTGCGCCGCGAAGGCGGGAGTGATGGGCTTTACGCGTGCCGTGGCTGCGGAGGTCGCCGAGAAGGGCGTCCGGGTCAACGCTATCGCGCCCGGACTCGTCTATAACGAGTTCCTGAAGCGCGTGTACCCCCCGGAGTTCTTCGAAGACTGGCAGCGGGGAACCCTGCTGGGGCGGCTGGGCACGCCGGATGACATCGCCAACCTCGTGATGTTCCTGGCGACGGACCAGTCGAGCTACATCACCGGCGAAGTATTCTGCATCACCGGCGGCGCCTACGTCCGCAGCTAACCTCGCTACGGCAATTGACGGAATCCGGGAAGAAGTTAGCACGACGATGAGCCGGCACGCCCCATCATCGCAACTCTCGATTCCCGACGAATGCCTAAACAAGGCGGTCTTATTTCCAAGCAGAGGGTTTGCGCTCCTCTGCCGGCATTCGGCGGTCCTGGTCTGCCACTCGTCGCTCTTTCAGAGACGGATGGAGTATTGGCGCCCCATGGGGAGCGAATCTTCAGCACCAACGCACCCGATCCACTCTCTGTATGCTTCGGTTTGCTCGGAGGATGGGAGGCGACGTACTCTACTCCCCGAGTAGTGAGTTAGGGAGGACACCCTTGTCTGTTCCGCCTCCTGGCCCTTTGAGGATACTCATGGCGCTAGTCTTCTGTCTCCGTCTCATACCGGTCGCAAGGTATCGTGCGCTCTTTGCCATTTCTGAAGTAAATATGTAGCTGCAACGCGCGCCTCCTTTCACTGGCAGATCTGCGATGCTGTGATGATGATAGCGCCTTCGCCGTCAGCTTACTAGGCCCAAGAAGTCTAGTTCGTTCACGATACTCTTTTCAAGATTTTACAATCTGGAACGTCCAGAGGGGTGCCTCCATCCGGGGGAAGAGTGAAGCGATACGCTCCCAAGGCGAGAATAGGGAAGCATGCCGAATGGATGCGAGTTCGCAGAGCGGCCCGTGGCGGCAGAGATTGGCCGAGAGCCCCTCTAGACGCCTCTAGGAAAAGTTATAAAACGAATGGTGTGGTATCCGCGGCAGGACTCGAACCTGCGACACGCGGTCTAGGAAACCCGTTCTATCCGCCTGAGCCAGGGCGCCCTGTGACAGGCGCGTGATGCAGTGTGACCAGAGTGTGATCCGGCTGCAGCACTTGAGACGATCATGTTCTAGTTTCATCGGAGTTCGATTGGAGAACTGGGTCAGACTCCCGACCGGGCCAAGTAGAACTCCTGAATACCAGACAGGAGGCCTACTTCTGGCACCCGTTCGTTCGAGGAAGAGGTCTTGTCAAGACTTCCTAAAAGGGCAGAAGACCTCTTAACTAGTAAGTTTTTGAGGGAGTAATCGCGGTGAAAAGGCGGATTTTGAATCTGGTCGGGGCGGTGGGATTCGAACCCACGACCTCCTGAACCCCATCAATCAGGACGGAAATCCCGCCGCAACCGCCGAGCCTGAATCTTCCTCCGCCAGAGCCGACGGACCTCGGCGGGGCGTCAAACCAGCCTTATTGTGGCGCGCCGGCTGCTGCCAGTCAAGAAGATGCGTGCGGCAGCTGATTCCAGGCAGAGGGTCGCGGGTTCGAGTCCCGTTTCCCGCTCCACCGTTGACATACAGAGCCAAGCTGGGCGAAATGCCCAGCCTTTCGCGTTGTCGACGCGGCAACCATCCGATTCCCGAGCAGATGCTCCGACTCGTTACGGCTTCGGGTGGTGGTCGCATTAGCATGGACTGTGGTAGCGTTCATTGAGGGCTTGGCAACTGGTATCATTGAGGATCGCAAGAGCCGCGCTTCCACTCTACAGAGCGTCTTACGCTGGCGGGGCTCGTCCTTCTCTTGGGATGGCATCGTGGGTAGATCTTGGAGGTTGAGGGTGACGGTACCACACATGCTTCGTCGTCGTCGGTCTTGACACCTCGCCAGGACGGCGATGGCTCGTCTCACCGCGAGCTCATCATCGGGCTTGACGTCGGCTCGGCAGCCGTCAAGTACGTGGTCGTTGCGCCCGACAGCAAGGATATCCTCTGCGCCGACTACCGCCTCCATGAGACGCGCCAGCCGGAGAAGGTCCTCGAGGTTCTCAAGGAGATAGAAGCGCGCTTCCTCTTGCCCGCCGAGCAGTTCCGCATCTTGGTCACGGGAAGCGGCGGCGCGACGCTCGCCCCGTATATTGGGGCGCGGTTCGTGCAGGAGGTCAGCGCCGTCTCCCTGGCGGCGGAAGCGCTGCAGCCGGACGTGGGCTCGGTCATTGAGCTAGGAGGGCAGGACGCCAAGATCATCATCTGGCGGGAGGACCCGAAGACGGGCCGCAAGCGGAAGCTCGCCAACATGAACGACAAGTGCGCCGGTGGCACGGGCGCCGTCATCGACCGCATCGCGGCGAAGCTACACCTGAGCCCGGCACAGCTCCGGGGAGTTCGGCACGCCAGCGCGAATGTGTACCCCGTCGCCGGCAAGTGCGGCGTCTTCGCGGAGACCGATATGAACAGCCTCCAGAAGCAGGGCGTTCCCCCCGAGGACCTGATAGTCTCGCTGTTCGAAGCGATAGTCCAGCAGAACCTGAGCGTGCTCACCCGCGGCAACGTTCTGCGCCCCAAGGTGCTCCTCCTGGGCGGCCCCAATACCTTCCTTCCCTGCCTGCAGGAGGCATGGCGGCGACATGTGCCGCTTCTCTGGGAGGAACGGGGGCTGACGCTGCCCGCCGGCTCCACTCCCGAGCAGCTAATCGTAGTGCCGGAGCACTCCCTATACTACGCAGCCTTGGGGACGGCTCTCTACGGGCAGCAGGAGGAGGGACTCGCCAGCACCTACGCCGGGACGGCAGCGCTGGAGGAGTACATCGACCTCGGCCGGCGAAAGGCGAAGCAGGACACCGGCCAGCGGGGTCCCCTCGCCCCTGGGGAAGACCTCGAGGAGTTCCGCCGTCTCTACGGCACAAAGCCCTTCACGCCTCTCGCCTTCCCGCCCGGCCAGGTCGTGGAAGCATACATGGGGCTGGACGGTGGTTCAACCTCGACGAAGGCCGTCCTCACGGACGTTGGAGGCAATCTACTGGCGAAGGCCTACCAACTCTGCAAGGCGAACCCTCTGCAAGACGCGAAGGACGTGCTGGGCGAGCTGCGCCGCCAGGTGGAGGGGCAGGGCGCGCGCCTGCGCATCCTCGGCATGGCCACGACGGGCTATGCCAAGGACCTGCTCAAGGAGGCGCTCGGCGCCGACCTGGCGATCCCGGAGACGGTTGCCCACGCCCGATCCGCCATCCGCTACTACCCCGATGTGGACGTGATCGCGGATGTGGGGGGACAGGACATCAAGGTCATCATCATGAAGGCAGGCGCGGTCAAGGACTTCAAGCTCAACACGCAATGCTCGGCCGGCAACGGTTACTTCCTCCAGAGCACTACCGCCCGCTTCGGCTATGACATCAGCGAGTGGGCTGACATCGCGCTAAGCGCCGAGCGGGCGCCAGCTTTTCACTACGGCTGCGCCGTCTTCCTGGAACAGGACATCTCGCACTTCCAGCAGCTCGGCTGGCAGCCGTCCGAGATCATGGCCGGCCTCGCCCTGACCCTGCCCAAGAACGTCTGGCTCTACGTCGTCCAGGAGACGAACCTGGCCCGTTTCGGCAAGACCTTTCTCCTCCAGGGAGGGACACACTACAACCTCGCCGTGGTCAAGGCCCAGTACGACTTTATCAAAGCTCGCGTGCCGGACGCGAAGATCCACGTTCACCCGCATGCCGGCGAGAGCGGTGCCCTCGGCGCTGCCAGCGAAGCGATCCGCATGAGTGACGGGGGGGAGAGCTCGTTCATCGGGTTCGATCGGGTGGAGGCGCTCACCTTCACCACGAACCGCGACGAATCGACCCGCTGCTCGTTCTGCAAGAACAAGTGTATGCGCACCTTCATCGACATCAGGACCTCGCCCGAACACACGACCCGCTTCATCTCCGCCACCTGCGAGCGGGGGATGTCGGAGAGCATCGACAAGGTGAGGGCCTTCAACGCGCGCGAGAACACGGTGAAGAAAGCCAACCCCAACTTCGTCGAGATCGCCGCCCGCGAGGCGTTCCGCAGCTACTCGCCGCAGAGCGTGGCTGCCACCGACGGCAATGGGCGGCGCTTCTTGCTGGGCCGAGGAAGCAGCCGGACGGTGGCCCGACTGCGGGAGCGGCGGGCGACGGTGCGGATCGGCATCCCACGGCTGCTCACCATGTACTCCTACGCCCCATTCTTCACCGCCTATCTGGAAAGCCTGGGTGTGCCCCACAGTCACCTTCTCTGGTCCGACTACACCGACGACCAGATGTTCCGCGAGGGCTCGCGGCGCGGCTCCATCGACCCCTGCTTCCCGGCGAAGATCGCCGTCTCCCACGTGCACAACCTCCTCACCAAGAAGCAGCCGGACATCATCTTCTTTCCCGAGATGATGAACGTCCCCAGCGACATCTATGAGTGCCAGGCAGGCTGGAGCTGTCCGACGGTGCAGGGGATACCAGAGGTGGTAAAGGCAGCTTTCACGACCGAAAAAGACGCCTTCGCCGAGAAAGGAGCGTCCTTCTACGACCCGGTGCTCCACATGGGCGAGCCCAACCTCTTCGAGCAGCAGATGTTGACCTTCGCCCGCCCGATCCTCGGCGTGAGCCCGGAGGAGAACGCGACAGCGATGCAGGAGGGCTACCGAGCGCTGGCGGCGTTCCGCAGTAGCCTGAGGAGGCGGGCGCGGGAGGTCCTCGACCGGCTTGAGGAGGAGGGCCGTCTCGGGGTAGTACTGCTTGGTCGCCCCTACCACAACGACCCGGGCGTGAATCACGACATACCGGAGCTGATCCAGCGGCTGGGCTACCCCGTCTTCACCATCGACTCGCTGCCCATGGATGATGATGTCCTCGACCGGCTCTTCGGCGAGGAGGTACGCCGGGG
>JBEKXP010000238.1:0-17091 GCA_049511815.1 Dehalococcoidia bacterium | reverse complement strand
TCTACTACGTTGGGAGAGTACTGCCGGCCCCTCTGCGCGCGGATCTCCCTGATAGCGCGGCTGGATGGCCAGGCCTTCTTGTAGGGCCGGTCGCTGGTCATAGCGTCGAGGCTGTCGGCGACGGTGACGATGGCGGCGCCGAGCGGTATCTGTTCACCGCGGAGACCGTCCGGATAGCCGGTCCCGTCCCACCTCTCGTGGTGCCAGCGGGCGATCTGACGCGCTGTCTCCAGCCAGGGATGGGTCGACAGCAGCTCCTCTCCCCATGCGGGGTGTTGCTTCATTATGTTCCATTCCGCCTGCGAGAGGGGTCCCGGTTTGGTGAGGATGGAATCGGGGACCCGCAGCTTGCCGAGGTCGTGGAGGAGGGAGCACAAGCCGATCTCCCTGATTTCGGCGGGCGGCAGACCCAACTCGGCGGCCATGGCTTCCGCAAAGCCCCTTATCCTAGGCAGGTGGTGTTCTGTGTAGGGGTCGCGGGCTTCGGCGCCGATGGCCAGGAGCATGACGATGCTCTCATAGGCCTTGCGTTTGTCCTCCCCTGCGCGCTGACGCTCGATGAAAGAGGTGATGCTCTCCGAGGCGAGGCGCAGAAGTCTGATGTCCTCCTCTCGCTCGTTGGAGGCACTTTCCATGTTGGCGAATCTGACATAGCCGATTGGTTTGCCGTCGGAGAGCAGCGGGACCGCCAGGAGCGAGCGGATGTTCAGCGCCTTCCAGGACTTCTTCGCTGCTACCGCATCCGGCGGCGCCGCGGATGTGTCGGTCATGATGATAGGGTCGTTCTGCGCCAGCTTCCCCATCCACCAGGGGATCGCCGTGCAGTCGATGTCCTGGAGGTCGTCGATCTGCGGCTCCACGCCGGGAGCGCACCACTCGCTCGTGTTGTCCATCCTCGTATCGTTGTCCCGGAACAGGAAGATGTGGGCGCGGTCGGCGCCGAACGCTTCACCCAGGATGCGGAGAGCAAGATCCAGGCCGGCGTCAATATCTTCTGGTCCGGCCAGGAGGGTAGAGGCTTGGGCGATGGCGTATTCCATCTTGAGCCTGTTCGCTATCTCCTCGTCCGTCTGCTTCTTATCCGTGATGTCTGTGACAGCGGCCACTGCGCCAATGTAGCTTCCGTTGCGATCGGTAACCGGGTTCGTCGCGAGACTTGTATGCACTTTCGTCCCGTCTTTGCGCAGGAACTCCAATTCGTATTGTTCAGATACTCCCTGCCGGCGGCGTTCGAGCTTGACTCTGGTGAGTTCCCGCCCTGGCTCATCCATGAATGAGTAGACGTGCCTCCCCAGCATTTCACTCACAGTACAGCCGAGAATCTCCGCCATACGAGGGTTTGCGAAGGTGGTGTTCGCGTCTTTGTCGATGGCCCAGACGCCTTCCTGGAGCTTCTCAACCAGTTGCCGGTACTTCTCCTCGCTCTCCCGCAGCGCCTCCTGCGCCTGCTTCTCCTCCGTGACGTCGCGGACGGTGCCAACTAAGGCCAGCGCCCTCCCGCCCTCATCGAGAACAAAGGCGCGATTGTCGCTAAGCCAACGGTACTCTCCGTTCTTGCACTGCCAGCGGTACTCAATTGTTGGAGCCTCGTGGCCTTCAACAGTGTCGTCGGGCAGGCGGCTTGGGTATGTTTGAAACCTCTCTCTGTCCTCAGGATGGAACCTCTCTCTAACCCCTTCGAGGCCCATGGCGACGACCTCCTGGGGTGCGAACCCGACTAGGCGGAGTGACGATGGGCTCACGTAGTCGTAGGTGCTGGTTTGCAGGTTCAGCTCGTAGATCAGGTCGCGGGACACCTCCAGGACGTTGCGGAAGCGCTCCTCGCTCTCCCGCAGTGCCTCCTCCGTCTTCTTGCGCTGGGTGACGTCGGTGAAAATGCCCACACTGCACCTACGGCCGTCTAAGACCACCATAACGGCGTTGACGTCAGCGTAGAACAGGCTGCCGTCTTTGCGCCGGCACGGAAGGTCAGCGGACAACAGCTTTTCACCCCGCGCTTGGGCCTCGAACTCGGCCAGCACGTAGCTCAAGGACTCCTTTGGATGAATGTCCGCCACGCCTATCCGCAAGAACTCCTCTTCCGTGTATCCGAACATCCTGCACAGCGCTGGGTTGGCATGGCGGAATTGTTTCGTTTGCAGGTCGGCCACGAGCATTCCCTCTGGGGCGCCTGCGAACAGCGCCTTGTACCGCGCTTCTGATTCCCGCAGCGCCTCCTCCGCCTGCTTGTCCTTCGTGACGTCGCGGACGGTGCCGACCGGGGTCAGCGCCCTGCTGCCAGTGTCCTTTCGATCGACATGCCGCCGATTCGAGTTCGCCATTTCCCCTCCTTTTGCGACGACGCGCTATCGGTCCGCCTACTATACGCCGGGGCGCTGACGTCGGCGGCTCCGGACAAATACGGTAGCGCCGAGGCTGCTCAGAGCCAAGCCAAGCAGCAGCGGGATCCAGGGGAGACCTCCCGGCGGGGGGGGACTGCCGGTGTTCGGGGGGGAAAGAGGGCCTGCCGGGGTGGTCGGCGAAGGCGTGTCCACAGGTGCACGCGGCGGCCGTGGCGTCGCTTCCGGCGTTGGTGTCGTTCCCGCCGGTGTTGGTGTCCGTGTGCGTGTGCGTTCATGGACTACCGGCGTGGGCGAAGGCGTCTCTACGACCGGCGTCGGCGTAGCGGTGTCGGTCGGCGCCGACGTGAACGTGCTGGTCGGCGTCGGCGTAGCGGTGTCGGTCGGCGTCGACGTGAACGTGCTGGTCGGCGTCGGCGTAGCGGTGTCGGTCGGCGCCGACGTGAACGTGCTGGTCGGCGTCGGCGTAGCGGTGTCGGTCGGCGTCGACGTGAACGTGCTGGTCGGCGTCGGCGAAGCGGTATCAGTGGGCGTCGGGGTCGCAGTGTCGGTCGGGGTCTCAGTTGGTGTATTCGTCGCCGTCGGCGTATCGGTTGGTGTGTCAGTTGGTGTATTCGTCGCCGTCGGCGTATCGGTTGGTGTGTCAGTTGGTGTATTCGTCGCCGTTGGCGTGTCGGTCGGGGTCTCAGTTGGTGTATTCGTCGCCGTTGGCGTGTCGGTCGGGGTCTCAGTTGGTGTATCCGTCACCGTTGGGGTGTCGGTGGGGGCAGGTGCGGCGCAGCCCGCAGAGCCGACGTTGTTCGTGTCCATCGTCACCGCGCCGTTGCGCGCCAGGGCCCTGCCGGACACGTTCGCGCCAGTAGTCAGGCTGATGCTCTCCAGAGCTAGGACATTACCCACGAATTCGGTGTCTGTCCCGAGAGTCGCGGAGCTGCCCACCTGCCAGAACACGTTGCAGTCACCCCCGCCGTTGATCACCAGGACAGACGAGTTGCTTGCGGTCGTAAGCGTGGTGCCAATCTTGAAAATGAAGACGGCGGCGGCGTTGCCCTCGGCGTTCAACCTCAACTGCCCCGTCAATTCAGCGGACGACGAGAAGCAATAGACGCCCTCCGTGAGCGCCATCCCACCCAGGTCCTGGCCGGTGAGATCAGCGGTGCAGGGCTCGTCTGTCATCGCGTTGTACGCAGTGGTGACATCGTCCTGGGCCTGCTGCGAGTTCGCATCCGCCAAGTGTATCGTTCCCCCGGTCACTATCCCGGGCGGAAAGCCGGTGACCTCGGTCCCTGGCCAGACGCCAACGTCTCCCTCGACGGTGGATGTGCCGGTGTTGGTCACCGTCGAGCCACCGAGAACCGCGTAGCTGGATGCGGCGCCTAATCCGGGCGCGGTCTGCCCGCGAACATCCGTGGCGGAGCCCACCGCGAAGAGGAGCACAACGAGGGCAATGGCGCTGAGCCCAACGATAAGCCTGTAAGAGATTGACCTGTGTAACATTCTTCATTACCCCCTTGAATTAGATCATGGCCTGCCCCCGGGCCAGGGGATCCCCGGCGCAGGATCTCGCAGGCAAGCCGGGTCGCAGAGGCTAATACCTCGTTGAGGTCCGCGTGGCGGCGCTCCGGCGCTACATCGCCGGAGGACTGCTGGCCGCGGTTCTCGGGCATCGCGACCCTGCCTTTTCTAAGGATACCCCACCTAGTCATTATCGGCAGTTCTTCGCAGACAATGAAGCCTACTAAAGAATTATCGACGGCTGGAAGACCGCAGATCGGAGCTCGGGACCGATTGGCTTCTGCGTGCCAAGCCCCCTTGACACGCCAGGGCGACCTCCTGTCATTGGTCGCTGAGGTCCCGCCGAAGGGGTTCCTCATTGTCTCCTTTCTCTTGGTCGGCTCGTCTCTTTGCCCCGCATATTGGCCAAGAGGGAGACGCGGATATGCGTCCATTGGTCGATTTTGAGGGGGCTGTGGGTCGGCAGAATATTATGCGCCGGCTTAGTCCTTGGCCGTCGCTGTCTAGGCGATGGAGAAGACGTTCCTGATCACCTCATGCGGCGTCGTGATGCCCTCCCGCACCTTCAGCATGCCGGCCTGTCGCATCGTGATCATGCCCTCGCTGATGGCCTGGGCCTTCATCTCCTGGGAGCTTGCTCCTTTCAGCAGCAGAGCACGAAGCTCCTGGCTTAGTACCAAGACCTCGAATACCCCTGTCCGCCCCGCGTAGCCGGTGTTGGCGCAGAAGTTGCAGCCGGCTCCGTAGTAGAGCTGCTCCGGTGTCTCGCCCAGCTCCTCCTCGTAGACCGTCTGCTCCTCCGGAGGCACGTCCGACAGAGTTCGGCAGTGGGGACACACGCGCCGAACCAGTCGCTGAGAGACGACGCCCACGAGCGCCGAGGAGATAAGGAACGGCTCGACCCCCAGGTCGATGAGACGGAACAGTATGCCCACGGCGTCGTTGGCGTGGATTGACGAGAGCACCAGGTGGCCGGTGAGGGCCGCCTGCGTGGCCATGCCGGCTGTCTCGCTGTCTCGCACCTCGCCCACCAGGATCACATCCGGGTCGAGCCGCATGATGGAGCGCAGCCCGCTGCCGAAGGTTATATCGGCCCGCGGATTGACCTGGATCTGGGTAACGTCATCGAAATGGTACTCGATCGGATCCTCGACGGTGACGGTGTTGCGCTCCTTCTGGTCAAGCTCGTTGACCGAGGCATACAGCGTGGTGGTCTTGCCAGCGCCGCTAGGACCGCCTACGAGGACCATGCCGAAGGGCGTCCGGAGCATTTGCGCATAGCGCTTCAGGGACTCCGGCGGGCATCCCAGATCCTTCAACGCGATCAGGGAAAGAGACTTGTCCAGCACCCGCAGCACCATCACCTCACCGTGGGCGCTGTCGCAGGAGGCGACCCGGAAGTCCACCTCCTTGCCATCGATCTGGGCATTGAACTGGCCGTCCTGGGGACGTCGACGCTCGGCTATGTTCATGCCCGCTATCACCTTCAGTCGGGATACAAGCGGAGGGTGGAAACTCAGTGGCAGAGTCTGCGTCTCGTGGAGGACCCCGTCGATGCGGTAGCGGACGCGCAGGCAATCGTGCTTGGGCTCCAGGTGAATGTCCGACGCCCGGTCTCGCACCGCCTGGGCGATGAGCAACTCCACCGTTCTGACGATGGGGGCCTGGGACGCCAAGGCCGGCGTGAGCGCTTCTTCCTCCTGCAGTTCGACTGCCGAAAGGGCCGCCTTGTCAACCTGCTCCTCTATCTCGCCGCTGGTCCGGTAGCTTCGCTCGATCGCTTCCCGGATGTCAGCGGGAACGCCGACAGCGGGCTGGATGACCCTCTTGGCCCGTGCCCTCAGGTCTTCCAGAACGTCGATGTTCGTCGGGTCCGCCATGACCACCAGCAGCGCATCACCGACAACGTCGATCGGGATCAACTCATGCTGGCGGGCGTATTCATCCGGAACAAGGCTAAGCGCCTCGGGCTGCACGGCATGGCGCTTCAGGTCGATTATGGGGAGGTTAATTTCGAGGCTGAGGGCCATGGCGGCGTCCTCTTCTGACACCAGCCCTTCGTCGAGCAGGTAGTCCAGCAACCCTCGCTGGAGGCGACCGGCCTCTTCCACGGCCTGTTCAAGCCGCTCCGGCGCGAGCAAGGCGGCGTCGACCAGGATCTCGCCAAGCTTCTTGACTGGTGGCGCTGACATTGGCTCAGGCATGCTTCTCCTCGCGTTGCGAGAGAAGGGTATCGACTGCCGTCGTGATCTCCTCCGGGGTGGCAGGCTTCGAGAGGTAGCAGTCAGCCCCCACCTGTTCGGCCGCGGCTCGATCCGCTTCCCGTGATTTGGCCGTCAGCATCAGAATGGGTAAGCGGCCCGCGGGACCGGGCGGGTTGGAGCGCAACCGGTGACAGATCTCGTAGCCATCGATCCCCGGAAGCATCAGGTCGAGCACCAGCAGGTCGGGCTGCTCCTCCTGGGCCTTGCGCAGGCCCTCGAAACCGTTGACGGCCGCAATGACCTCATAGCCCGCAGACTCCAGCGTGAAGCTCACCAGCCGCAGGGCAGCGGGATCATCTTCGACAACAAGGATCTTCTTTTTCATGGCGTCCTCCTGCTAGGCAGCCGCGTCGGCCCGGATGTTTTTATTGTCTGAGGCGACGATTGGGATGGCGAAGCTAAAGGTGCTCCCCTCGCCAACGTTGCTGTCCACCCACATGCGGCCACCGTGCGCCTCCACGATCTGCCTGCTGATATTGAGGCCCAGGCCCGTCCCACCCTGCCACCGTGTATTTGAGTCCTGGGCTTGATAGAACCTCTCGAAGAGGTGGGGCAAAGCTTCGGGCGCTACACCGATGCCCTGGTCTCGGACGCTAATCACTAGCTCTGGCCCTTCCACCCTGGCACGCACCATGATCCTTGCGCCGGCCTCGCTGAACTTGATGGCATTGCTCACGAGGTTCGCCAGCACCTGGCCGAGGCGCTCGGCGTCTCCCTCAACGGCCGGCAGGTCTGCCTGCAGATCGGTGTCGATGGTGAGGTCCTTCTCGTCAGCCACGGTCTTGAAGGCCGTTACCGTCTTGGTCGCCACCTCACCGAGGGAGAACGGCTCTATTCGCATGTCCATCCGGCCGGCCTCAATCTTACTGACGTCGAGAAAGTCGCCCACCAATGCCGCTAGGTGCGCGCACTCGCGGTCGATGATCCCTAAGAACTCCTGTCGGGTTTCCTCGTCCTGAACCTTCCCCGCCGACAGCAGCTTGACGAAGCCCCAGATGGAGTGGATGGGCGTGCGCAACTCGTGGGAGACGGTGGCGACGAACTCCGATTGCCGCCGCTGCATCTCTTCCTCCCTGGCATGGACAATGCGCGCCAAATAAAGGGAGGCAAGGCTAACCCCCGTGGCGGAGAAGAGCGCAACATGATCGTCCTCGAAGGCGTCCGCTCTGCCGCTGAACATGCCGCCCAGGACCTGCGTTTCCAAGTCGGGCGATGTCAGGGGGAGGATTGCGTGGGAGCGGATAGTTCCCACCTTCGCCGGCCCGCTGGTGATGGGTTCGAACCCGAGGGGGATCGTTCTCGGAAGCTTGCGGCCCAGTACTATCTCGGCGGCCTCCCTCATCCGATGGTGTATCTCGTCTGTAACCCGCCGGCTCAACCCGGCAGGGGCAAAGGCGAGAATCAGGGGCTGATCCTCAGACACGATTGCGAGCGCGAAAGCGTCAGCCGGTACAACGCCGGCGAGGCGGCTCAATACCATGCTCGCTGTCCCCTGAAGTTGCTCCGATAGGGGTACGACCTGAGCCTCGGCAAGACTCTGCAGCAGCAAGGACTTCTCCGCCAGTGCCACCCGCGCCTTTGAGGCTTCGTTATGCGCATGTGTCAGTTGCTGGTTAAGGTCTTCCAGTTCGGCCGCGCGACTACGTAGTGCTTCCTCGGTCTGCCTGCGCTCGATGACCCGTCCCAATCGTTCGGCGATGGCATTGATCAGTTCCGCTTTTTCCGGCAGGAAGGATCCCTCATCACTCTCCCGCCTCTCCTCCAGGCAGCAGACCTCTACGGCACCGCTCCGCTCCCCATTCACGATGATGTCGCTGGTCTGCCTCCAGACCGTTTCTCTGAAGTTCTCCGTCCGAAACTCTTGACCCTCGAAGACGATTCGTGCGCACGTCAGCTCCGGATGCTGCCAGCCCGGAGGAATGAGGTCGACGGTCCCCTGGAGCGTCTCTTGCAGCGAGATGTCCGGCCTGTGAACTAGATTCGAGATTCCATAGAGGCAATTCAGTTCCTTGACCCGCTCGCCAAGGTCTTGCGTCCGACCCCGCATCGATTCCCTGGTCCGCTTGCGCTTCGCCGCCTTGTCGCGTGGTTCGGTCATTGGCGTTCGTACCTATGCAGTGTGCCCGACATGGATGCCCATCGCTGTGAATGCCTGTCTGCCTTCGCGCCATCCACCCAATTATTCGGTATTCCTACCTACGCTGCATATTGGCCAGGGGGTATAGGGGGGCGAGCCAACTGATGTAAGGTGCTGCTGTGTGCGACATTGGGATGCGATCCAATTGCTGCCCGGCCGCGCCTCCTCAAGAATGAATATGGGTGCACATCGGGAGCGACATCAACAGGCAAGAAGCACCCAGCACCTGGCTCAGGCGTGCTTCGGGAATGAGCAGGGTCAGATGAAGAAGACAGCGAAACAAGAGAGGGAAACCACCAGGAGGCAAAGCCAATACGAGATCGAGGCCATCATAGAGCGAAGGGTGGACCAGGGTGTCAAGACGGAGGTCGTCGACATCTACGAGGAGATCCTTGTCACCTTCTGGGCCAAGATCTTGCCCACCCTGGGGAAGATCACCGTGCGCGCTATCGCCCAGCGAGCGCTGCGCCTGACCGCCCAAAGCTACGCCATCCTGGATTCCATCACGGTGACGGAGGACGGTTTCGACTTCAGGACACTGAAGGAGCGGGTGGACGAGAAAGACAAGGCCGCCATCCGCGAGGCGCTAAAGGAACTCATCGTCAGCCTCTTCGACATCCTGGCCAAGCTCACCGGCAACGTCCTGGTGGACCGGCTGACGCGAGAGATTGAGGGCCTGGAGAATATCAGAGTCGAGCGCGCCGCTTAAGAGGGCGCGCGGCTTACGCTTCTCAGCAAAGGAGACAGCGATGCAGCGGATCTCGACAGGAATGCCCGCCCTCGACGCTATCCTGGACGGAGGCATACCCACCGGATCCAGCACCATGATCATCGGGCCACCGGGCGCGGGAAAGACAATCCTCAGCCTGAGCATACTCTTCGCCAACGCCAGCGAAGAAGGAAAGGCCCTATACTTTACCACGGTCTCCGAGCCGCCGACCAAGCTGCTGAAGTACCAGCAGGAGTTCGCCTACTTCGACAAGGAGAAGTTCAACACCTCCGTCATATTCGTCGACATTGGTTCAACCATCAGGCAGGAGGACCTGGAGAGGGCGATGTGGGTCATCAGGGATAAGGTGGAAGAGGTGAACCCCCAAATGTTATGCATCGATAGCTTCAAGGGGCTGGCTGACCTGGTGGGGGATAAGCTCCTCTTCCGGCGCTTCGTCCATGACCTTTCGGTGCTCCTGGCCGTGTACGAGTGCACGACGTTCCTGGTTGGGGACTACAGCCTAAGGGACCTGGAGACGGAGCCGGAATTCGCCATCGCCGACGGGGTTATCTGCCTGGACCTCCACGAGAAGGATGCGCTCTCCCCGCGGGTGCTGCGGGTGCACAAGATGCGGGGAACGGCCTTCCACGAGGGGGACCACTCCTACACCATCAGTGACAAAGGGATAGCCATCTTCCCGCGACTGCAGCCGCCGGTGAAAGAGGCGCCGCCGAAGGAGACACCCATCAGGAAGGTGCCCACGGGAATTCTCGGCCTGGACGGGATGCTGGACGGCGGCCTCAACGCGGGCTTCTCCACGATGATCGCCGGCGCCGCGGGCACGGGCAAGACCACCTTCGCCGTCCACTTTCTCCATGACGGGCTGAAGAGAGGCGAGCGATGTCTGCTGGTGGGCATGGAGGAGAGCCCCGGCGCCATCGTGAAGATCGCCGCCGGTTACGGCGTCCGCCTGGCCAAGTACATCCACTCCGGACAGCTCACGATACTCCACCGACGGCCTCCGAACCTCAACGTTTATCAGATGGCGCAGGAGATACGCGACATCGTCACCACCCAGAAGATCATCAGGGTGGCGTTCGACGCCATGAGCGACATCCAGACCAACGTCGCCGGCGCGCGGGCGCTCCGCGACTACGTCGCCGCCCTGGTTGGCCTCTTCGAGTCTCGGGGCGTTACCTCCGTGTGGACCAACGTCATCGAGAACACCTTCGGCGAGTTCAAGATCACTGAGGCGAACCTGTCGGTGGCGGTGGACTCGATCATCCTGCTGCGCCACGTTGAACTGGACTCCCGAATCGAGAAGGCGATCTCCGTCCTCAAGATGCGCGGCAGCAACCATGACAAGACGTTGCGACGCTACGAGATCTCGGCGAAGGGGATCGAGATCGGCGGTCCCTTCGAGGGATACGGCAGCCTCATCCTTGGCGCGTCGACCACTCGGCGTGAAAGCGATACTCAGTCCGGCTACCAGCAAAGAGTCAGCGGGCGGTTGCGGGCCGGCGAGGGGACGAGCCCAGAAGCGCACGGCAAAATAGCGGACTTGGCACGGAAGAGCCGTCGGACGGGGTAGCCAGGCAGGGAAACGCAGGGGGGTTTTGGGGGCGAACGATCTCAAAATGGCGCCCTTTCTGGGCCCTCAAGGTTGTGAATCAAAACGTGCCGCTGACTACACAATGCTCGGCTGGCTGCAGAGTTATAAATGGCGACTGTTGGGGGTACCAGCTTCCGGAGGCGAGCGGAGCTGAGCGCCGTCAGCTTGTCTGAAAGGTCATGCTTGCGACGCGGAGGGGGCGGCGCTTCGGTCACCAGCCCGACCGATCTCAACTTCGGCCGTGTGCGGCTGACGGTCATCAATGAGCCGGATCGACGCCTCGCGCTGCTCAACGCCGTCGACGATGATGTGCACTCCGTCAGCTGCGCCGCCTTGCCGGACGGTGATTTCGTAGGTCGTCTCCCGGTAGCGGTAGCTGAGGCTGAACGACTGCCAGTCGGGCGGCAGGCACGGTGTGAAGGATAGACGGTCTATTTCGAGGCGAAGGCCGAGCAGGGACTCGATGATCAGCCGGTACATCCAGCCGGCGGCGCCTGTGTACCAGGTCCAACCGGCTTCGCCGGTGCGCGGCGGCAGCGCGTGGACATCGGCGGCGACAACGTACGGCTCAACACGGTAGGTCGCCACCTCCTCCGGGCTCGATGTGTGGTTGAATGGGGTAATCAACGAGAGCAGCTCCCAGGCACGACGGCCGTCTCCCAGCGCTGCGAACGCCATGATCGCCCAGATTGCGGCGTGTGTGTACTGCCCCCCGTTCTCCCTCACGCCCGGCGGATAGCCCTTGATATAGCCGGGGTTAAGTTCGGACGTGTCGAACGGCGGGTCCAGGAGCTGGATGAGAGCGTTATCGCGACGCACGAGCAGCCGGTCGACGGACTCCATGGCGACGCGAGCGCGCTGCGGGTTGCCGGCACCGGATATCACAGACCAGCTCTGAGGCACCGAGTCGATCCGGCACTCCGGGCTGCCGGCAGAGCCAAGAGGCTCGCCGCCGTCGAAGAAGGCGCGAAGGTACCAGTCGCCATCCCAACCGTGCAACTCTGCAGACTGTCGGAGCGCCGCAGCCTCCGACTCCGAGCGCTCGGCGAAAGCGACATCGCCATGGAGGCGCGCGACGGCGGCGAACTCTGTAAGCACGTGCTGAAGGAAAAACGCCAGCCAGACGCTCTCGCCCTTACCGCCCAAGCCGACCGTGTTCATGCTGTCGTTCCAATCGCCGGAGCCGATCAGCGGTAGCCCGTGCCGCCCGAGGCGTGTTCCCCGCTCGATCGCCCTGACGCAGTGCTCGTAAACGGTGCCGGTCTCCTCCGACAGCGCGGGCACGTCGTAGTAGGAGTCCTCGCCCGGGTTGAGCGGCCGCCCCGCGATGTAGGCGACACGCTCGTCGAGGACGCCGGTATCACCTGTGCCGAGGACGTAGCGGGCCGTCGTCAGCGGCAACCAGAGCAAGTCGTCGGAGCAGCGCGTTCGCACGCCGCGCCCGGTCGGCGGGTGCCACCAGTGCTGCACGTCCCCGTCGCGGAACTGGCGGGCCGCGCAGCGCAGCAGGTGTTCGCGGGCGAGCAGCGGCTGAGCGTGGAGAAGCGCCATCACGTCCTGGAGTTGGTCGCGGAAGCCGAAGGCGCCGCCCGACTGATAGAAACCGGTGCGGGCCCAGAGGCGGCAGGCGATTGTCTGATAGAGCAGCCAGCCGTTGGCGAGGATGTTGACAGCCGGCTCCGGCGTCTCGATGCGGACGGCGCCAAGGACGCGCTCCCAATGAGCCTTGACTGCATCCAGTGCCGCATGCGCGGGCTCGAGACCGCGGAACCGCCGCACTTGGGCTCGCGCCTCCTCCTCGTCGCGGCCGACGCCCAGCACGAAGACGAACTCCCGCTCTTCGCCGTCGGCCATGTCCACCTGGACCTGCAGCGCGGCGCAGGGATCCAGCCCCGCTCCGACACGTCCCGAAAGGCGGGCCCTCGTCATCGCCGCGGGCCGCGCGGGCAGGCCATTGCGGCCGAGGAACTCGGTTCGGTCGCAGGTAACGGTGCGGCTCGCCTCGTCCACGTCGAAGAAGGCGACGCGGTCGGGGAAGTCACTGTTGTAGGGGTTCCGGGCGAAGACGGCGCCGCTCTTCGGGTCGATCTCCGTGACGACGTGGAGGAGCGACTTTGTTCGCTGCTCGCCGAGCACCCATTCGACGTAGCCCGTCGCCGAGATGCGCCGCGCCCGGCCCGACTCGTTGCGAAGCGTCAGCGACATCAGCTTCACCGACGCGTCGAGCGCGACGTACTCTTCCAGCTCGGAGACGACGCCGCCCTCCGCGTGCTCGAAAACCGTGTAGCCGAAGCCGTGGCGGCAGGTGTAGGCGGTGGCGCCGCGTGCCGGTAGCGGCGTTGGCGACCAGTAGCGGCCGGTCTCCTCGTCGCGAACGTAGAAGGCCTCGCCGCTGGCATCGGTCACCGGGTCGTTGTACCAGGGAGTAAGACGCAGCTCGTGAGCGTTCTCGCCCCAAGTGTAGCCGCCCCCGCTCTCTGTGATCACGGCGCCGAACTGCGGGTTAGCCAGCACGTTCGCCCAGGGTGCGGGCGTCGTCTCGCCGGGCCGCAGGGTGACGACGTATTCGCGCCCGTCCAGGGCGAAGCCGCCGAGGCCGTTCGAAAAGAGGAGATCGCGGCTTGGAAGCTCGGGGGCGCGCTCGCGCTCGGGCACCACGTCATCGGCTGGCGTGAGTGCCGGCACAGCTTGAGCGTCGCGGCTGCGGCGCTCAAGCTGCTCGGCGAGCGTCCCGGCGCTGTCGGCGATCACGACGCGGGCGACAGTCTGCTGAAGGATCCTGTCCTCCTCCGGAATTTGGTCGGCGTGCCGGACGAAAATGCCCCCCGGCCGGTCGATGACGTGCGACTCAGTTCCGGCGGAGACGATTCCCATGATCTCCTCGTTCAGTTCCTGTCGGTAGCCGGATGGCTCCTCGTTCCAGATAACGAGGTCGACTGCGAGCCCGGTGAGGCGCCAGTACGCGTGCGCCTGGACGAGTTGCCGCACGAGGTCGATCTTCGTTCGGTCGCCTATGCGCAGCAGGACAACGGGCAAGTCGCCGGAGACGCCGAAGCCCCAGAGGCCGGACTGCGGGCGCCGGTTGAGAGCGAGCACGTTCGCCGGGGCCCGCCGGCCCGCGTCGGCGTAGACGATCGAGCTGGCGAGGCGGCCGTAGACCTGGGCGTCGGACTCCGTCGCGTTGAGCTGGCGGAGGACCACCTGCCGGTGGGTCATCGCCAAATCGAAGACACGGTTGGCCAGGCGGCGATCGTGGTACTTGCCTGCAAGCGTCATCGCCCGCTGGCGCGTCTCGCCCACGCCGGTCACTACGTTGACCCAAACCGTCTCATCGGGACCCACCGTGACCTGGCGGCGGACCGAGACGACTGGGTCAAGGACGGCGCCCTGGCTGCCCGAAAGGCGGCCGGCGTCTGCCATTCCTTCCGGGTCGGCGAGGGAGCGGCCCCGCCCGATGAAGCGCAGCCGGTCCGTTTCGAACGACGTCTCGCCGACAGAGGACGCCGCTCGCGCGTCCATCAGATGGACCATCCAGGGCGTCGATTCGTCGGGCGAGCGAGGTCGCCGCGAGCAAAGGATTGCATCGTGCGAGGGGACGATCTCCGTCTGCACGAAGAGGTTGCTGAAGGCCGGGTGGGCGGCGTCGGCGGCCGGCGGCGCCATGATTACCTCTGCATAGCTCGTCACCTCGATTGTGCGCCGCACGCCCGAGCGATTCGTTATCCTGATGCGCCTGATCTCGACGTCGTCCTCCGGCGAGACGGCGATCTCCGTATGCGTGTCGATCTCACCGTCGCGGCGCCGGTACTCAGCGCGCGCCTGGGAGAAGATAGCGTCGTAGGTCTTCGGCTGCCTCAGCGTCGGCTGGTAGGCCGTGGACCACACCTTGCCGCTCGTCAGGTCGCGGAGATAGCAGAATGTGCCGTGGCAATCGCGGGTCGCGTCCTCTTGCCAGCGCGTGACCGCGAGGTCGCGCCAACGGCTATAGCCGCCCCCGGCGTTGGTCACCATAACGTTGTAGGTGCCGTTGGAAAGCAGGTGCACTTCCGGCAAGGCGGAATTGGGGTTGCTGAATACTCGGAGGAGCGCCTGGTACTCGCCTGCGCGCTGCCGCAGCCCGGATGTCTCGGCGGCGTTCGGGTAGAAGGGAGCGACCTTCGGCGCACGCTCTTGGAGGAGACCTTCGGTTGCCCGGAAAATTGGCTCGGCGAGGAAGCGGCGCTGCATCGGCCGGCCGAGGAGCGCGTAGGCGAGAGAGAGGAAGCTCATACCCTCGTGGTGCGGCATGAACGACCGCACGAGCGCGAACTCGTCGCCGCGCGGCAGGCGCGAGGTTGTGTAGTCGACCGCTTCGTAGAGGCCGTAGCGGCCCTCCGCGCCGAGGTCAGCGAGCCGCTCAAGATTTGCGCACGCCTCTTTCGGTGCGACCATTAGCGCCATCGCCGTCGCGTAGGGCGCGACGACGAGGTCCTCCGCGAGACCCCGCTTGAAGCCAAGCCCCGGCACGCCGAAGGCGCGATACTGGTAGTTGAGGTGGGCGTCCGTCGCGTTGTAGCCGGACTCCGAGATTCCCCACGGGACGCCCCGTTGCGCGCCGTATTCGATCTGACGACGGACAACGGCCCTGTAGGTCCCGTCGAGCACGGTGCCCCTATATGTGGGCATTACGATGAGCGGCATCAGGTACTCGAACATGGAGCCGCCCCAGGAGAGGAGAGCGGCGTCGGCGCCGGAGGTTGTCACGAGGCGTCCGAGCGCGAACCAGTGATCCTGCGACATGTGTCGTTGTGCGATGCTGACGAAGCTGGCAAGCCGCGCCTCTGAGGCCAGCAAGTCATAGTAGCTCGGGTCGCGCCGCCGCTCGGTTACGTTGTAGCCGATGGCGAACAGGTTGCGCGAATGGTCCGTGAGGAAGTCGTAGTCTGCGTCGGCAAGCTCGTAGCAGAGCCCGCCCAGCCGCTCGATGGTTTCCAACCGGTCAGTTGCGCGGCTGCTCGCTTCGCTCAATACGGCGCGAAAACGGATCAGCCACTCGCGGGCAGGTCGCGTGCCGTCGACCGTGAGGGTGGCAAGCCTGGCGTCGAGCGCAGGGATGAGCGTCTCCCTGAAGTCGGCGGTTTCGCCGAGCGTGGGGCCCTCATCGAGGCGCCGGAACGCATCGAGCAGCGCGTCGGGCGCCGCACCTTCGCCAGCGCTGTCGCCGTCGACAAGGGCGTCGGGCGGAGCAGGCAGCGCCGCCCACGGCGCCAGATTGTCAAGGTCGCCGAGCCAGTCCTCGCACTGATCTTTGAACGAGCTAGCCCACCACTCCGTCTCGGCATCGGGCTCGGAGCCTAATTCGCCGGCCATGTGCCCAGCCGCCGTCATCAACTGATCGAGGAGTGCGCGGCAGGCGCGGAGACCGGCGGGAGGGCTGGCCGGCGCGTCCAGCAGCCCGGCGATCTCGTCGAGCATTCTGGTGAGGCCGATGTCACGATCCGGCGTTTCGGGCGAGCGGGCGGCCCGAGCGGCGCCGGCAAGGAGAGCGACAGTGTCACGGAGGCCGCCGAAAACCTGACGTGGGAGAAGCTGGCTATCGGCCAACTCGTGCAAACCCGGCCTCAGCGTGAGCAGGTGGGCGACCAGGTTCCCGCTGTCAACGGTGGAAACATAAAGCGGCGCGAGCGGCCGCAGCGTGAGCGTGTCATACCAGTTGTAGAAGTGGCCGCGGTCCCGCTCCATCTCCTCCATCGTCTGAAGCGCGCGCGTCGTCCGCTCTATCAAGCGGTGGGCGGAGATGTAGCCGAAGTCATGCGCAGCCAGGTTGGCGAGGAGCGAGAGTCCCATGTTCGTGGGCGAGGTCCGGTGGGCAATCGCCTCGATCGGCGCTTCCTGATAGCTGTCGGGCGGCAGCCAGTTGTCTTCAGGGCCGACGAACGTCTCGAAGAAGCGCCACGTTTCGCGGGCCAGCTTGCGCAGGAACTTGGTTTGCTCGGGCGAGAGGCGGGGATCGCGCCGCTCGATCGGCCGGCTCACCCACCAGGCGATGATCGGCGAGGCGACCCAAGCAGCCAGAAGCGGTCCCGCGGGCAGGAGCGCGGTGGGCCGCTGCACCGAGAGGTAGACTGTCACCGCAATTGCTATAGCCGGCGCTGCCCACATCACTCGAAGGAACTCAACGAGCCGTTTGCTGGCACTCCGCCTCGCGTCGCTTGACGTCGTCCACTCAAGGAGCCCACGTCGCGTGATGAGCATCCGCCACCACGTCTTGAGCACGGCGTCCAGGCTGAAGACCGCTTCGTAGGGCAGGACTGCCAGGCCGAACGCGCTCTGGGCCATTCGCCCGGCGCCCGACGTGGCGACGGCCCTGAGGTGTAGGCGTATCGGCAGACCCGATGGCTTGGCAGCGATGTCGCCAAGGAAGGCCAGAAGCGGACCGAGAAGGACGATGCCGGCGACAACGCATGTCCAAAACCAGGCCGGCCTGAGAGTTGTCCACCCCAGGAGCAGAAGGAGGACAAGCGCACCGGGCA
>JBEKXP010000237.1:0-4736 GCA_049511815.1 Dehalococcoidia bacterium | reverse complement strand
GATGGGATTGCCGATGTACTCGGGGATGGTGCCGTAGCCCAGGTTCAGATGCTTGACTACGCTCTCAAGAACGCGCTTGGACTGGTGGAGTTCCGCGAGGACGGCGAGAGTAATGTCGACGCCCGTGGGACGGCGGCCGTGCTCCTCCGTCCACCGCTTCTCGATGCGCTCAATGTGCTTGGCCTCCTCCATCTGGCGGGCCAGGCGCTTCTCATCGTTGGCGGAGAGGAGGCACACCTTCCCGATCTCGCGGAGGTACATGCGAACCGGATCGTCACCGCCCTCCTGGTCTTCCAGGGCCACCTCATCCGGTTCTCGATCTACCTTCACCTCCCGCGCTGCCAAAAGTTCAGCGGTCTCACCGGGTGGCCGGGACCCTGTTCGCGGCAGGAAATCGGCAAACTCCTCCTCTTGAGGGGCAACCTCGGCGAAACGTACGTCATCGTCGTCCGACGTATCAACGAAGTCATCGGCGCCCGGGTAGCGCAACACGGGGCTCCGGAGGGCAATGAGCTCCCGATCTTCGCCTCTCTGGGATCTGCCCGTCATCCTGTCTGTCATCTCTCCTGGTCTGCCTGCTCCCTCGTATCGCGGGCTCTCTGCAGCGGACGGCGATACACTCTGAGGCCAGGCTTCATGTCCTCGACGAGGGCGGTGGCGGCCTCAAGGGCAAGATCGGCTTCTTGGCTGCCGGGGAGTGTTCATTGCTGGACGAACCTGGCGAGTTTTGGCCGGGCGGGCCGGTCCGGCTTCCTGCTCATGCTCGGCCAGAGCAGGGCTGCTGGCGAGCTTCTCCATCTCTAACCTAACTGTTCCATGCGCCACACACAATCTTCCAGCGCCTTCTCCGCCTCTCCCGACTGGAACAGTCTATCTTCCGAGCTAGCACATGCCTTGGGTTGCGGTGTGCCAGTATTCCGTGCTACCCGAGGATTCCAAATCTTACGCGGTGAACGTATATCCCAGATTATTCGGTGGAACTCGGTGGAGGTCCAGAGGCTTGACAGACGGCTTTGAGGGTTGCTAGCATGCGGCGCGTCAGGCTGGTTTCAAGTGTTTTTCGCAACACCCAGATGCCATCGCCTTGACAAACCAGGTGGGAGCCGAAAGGCTCCCGCTTGGTATCTGCGACACTCGACGAACTTCACGGGCGGTGCTTGATTCGGGGTGCCTAGCGCCGCATCAGGCACTAACAACTGAAGACACTGGAAGCGGCACGGCGTCCAGGAAGCAAAGGCTGTGGGGTGCCAGAACGTCTTGGGTTAATGCCCGCGTGCCATTTGCCTTAGCTATCGGGGAGGTGCAGCAGGCGAGCAAGCATCAGGCGAGCACCAATAGAGGGCCAACCCGCTGGCGTCGGCTCCTTCTCGTTGCACCCGCGCGGCCGATAATGCTGCTAGGAGGGAGCCAGAGAGATGACGAACGCAAAACGCGCCGGTTAGCGCCGCCCCGAATGGCCTGAGTGGCCAGCAGGCCCACGCGTTTGGCCCGGCCCGCCTCGATAGCGCGGCGGCCCTGTTCGAACCAGTAGCAGCAGAGATCGGAGTCACGTTCCCCGCTGCCCATCAAACCAATCGTGGTCCTTCCGATAATCCTGATAGGGCCGCCACAAGGGTCCTGGCAAGGTGTGTCCGCTCTCGCGGGCGGGGCCGCCTCGCTCGCCCCGTGGCGGCCCCGCGGTACCTTGGCAGGGATCTGTTTCCTAGCCCGAGTGGAAGATAACGGTCGTCGCTAGATCGTGGCTTGCCTCCGATTCTAGTTCCCCGCAACGCCAGGGTCTGGGGTTTGACCTTCGAATACCGGTGGGGCTTCCGACGGGGCAGCTTCCGAGGTCCTGTGAAGAAGCAGCGGGAGGTTGCCGACGTACGGAACACGTACCAGGCTCCCACCTAGCTTGAAGACGCGCCCCACGACATCTTGTATCCCTATGGCCGGGTCCTCCATGGAATTAGCGTCACCCTTCGTCGTTATCCTGTCCCCCTCGATCTTGGCTATTCGGTGGATCGCGAAACCATCTTCGTGCCGGAAGGCGATAATGTCGCCGACGCTCAAGTCGTCCAGACTGCCGACGCCTTGCAGGACAACCAGGTCCCCCTTGTGCAGCGCCGGCCACATCGAAGACGAGGTGACGGCTGCCATAGGGTAGGGAGTATGTAGTACGCGGGAGAGGAATGCCGGCGAGTAGCAAAGCGCTCCGAAAACGAAGACCGCGTACAGCGCCACGTAGGTTAGCGCCCGAAGCAGGCGATTGCCAGCCAGACCGGTCATCCCCGAGGGCGCAGCAGCCGCGCCGTCGGACACGCTCGCGTCACCGGAAGCCGGCACCGTCGCCACCAGGTCCAGGTTGTTGACGCTATGCACCAAGCCAAACCGCCGCCGAGCAAACCGGAGCGCCGTCCCTAGCGGCAGGAAGACCAGCGCTCCGCAGAGCAACCACAGCGCCACCAGTAGCTGGCTCATGGTCAGAACGGCCACCACCACGGCAGGCGCACAACCCAGACGCGCCCCGAGTAGCGCTTGGGGTCGGCGTTAGACGGCGCCTGAACAGAGAACTCCACGTTTCGCTCCTCCCCCGGGCTCATATTGAAGAAGGCATCGTCGACGCTAAGAAAATCACGGATGCCGCCCCACGTGAACACCAATACATAAGCGTCTAGCTTGCCGCTGTTGTCCAGGGTGACATTCCGGTGCATCGGCAGGCCGCGGGGCACGTCCCCGAAGTCAAGGTTCTCAAGGGGCGGCGGTATGCCAATGCCCCCGCTCTCCGTGAAGAGGACGGTCGAGCTGTAGGTGCTGATGGAGCTGGCCGCCACAAACAACCACAAGACAACGCCGAGGAAGGCGACCCCGGCGACGACGAGCCGCCATCGGGTCACCCACTTTCCGGGCAGCGCCGGGAAGCGCTCCATCATCTTTCGCAGCCGCCGACGGTGACCCAACTCGCCCACGAAGCCGCCACCTGCAAGATCATCAGTCATAGCTGAGAGGCTGGCATCGCGTGAGCCTTTCTTGACGTCCGTTCCGACAGTCATAAGTGCCCCCTTCTGCCGCCACCGGTAGCCGACTCTAATCGAAGGCCTTGTCGCCTGTCCAACCGGGCGTCTCGTTGTCGGCGTCCCCGGTGTGTGCTACTTTTCTCTGTGAGGCCGCATCCCTCCAGCGCAACGGTGCGACCTCAGGGACCGGGGCCCGGCGCCGGGAGGAAGCGCCGGGCCTTCAAACCTGTTGGCTACGGCGTCCCGGCTACCTGGAGAAGCTCGACCTGGAACTTGATGTTGCTGGCGAGGTCAGTGTACTCGTCGCTGTCCGGGCCGGGGCCTTTGTGACAGAACGCCGGGTCGATGATCCCGCCGCCGGGCCTACCCGCGAGGTCCGTCTGGCTGATCGGGTCCGTCTCTGCGTTGTAGTTGTCCCTGCACACCGGCGCGAAGAACGCCAGGTCCCAAAGGTCATCCTTGTCGAAGCTCTTGTCCAGAACTCCGTGCGCCCAGAGCACCGGGTCTAGCGTGGCCGGGTTAGTGCTGTAAGCAACTGCGCCACAGCCGGTCGTCAGATTCACAGCGTCGTTGGCGTCCGATGGATCACTGTCGCTGACCTGCATGAACGGCGTTATGTTGCCGTCCCCCCGGTTCGCGTCGCCGGGGGCCTTGTCCTCACAGTAGATGTTGTAGTCCACTGCCTGGAACTGCGGCTGAGTCAGGAACGAAGCGCTCAGGTGGATAGCCAAGCAGTTGCCTGAGGCCCCGGTTGGATCGGCCGCGGGGTCGCAGGACTTGTGGTACGACTGCTGCATGATCGTGGTGCCGAAGTTCAGGTCGTTCGGCGTGACGTAGGTTGCCTTCTCCACGTGGGCCCTGACGTCGATGAGGTGGGACTCAAAAGCCGCGAAGGTCGCGGCGCCCACCGCCACCAACCCCATGGTCACCACGAGGAGCATCATCTTCTTCATCTGTTCCTACCTCCTAACATTAGGTCATCGTGGTCCACTTCCATATCCACAGGCCCGAACTCCTTCCCGCCTCCCTCGGGCATTCGTTGGCGTCCGAGACCGATGTGGCCAAATCGCTCATCGTGCACGTGCGTCCGTCATGCGCTGCCTCTCCCGTCTTAAGGCCCAGGTACCGCTGTCGATGTCGGCGTTGGCGTCTCCGTCGGCGTTGGCGTCTCCGACGCGGTGGGCGTTTCCCCCGGCGTGGCCGCGGCTGTCGGGCTGGGCACAGCGGTAGCGGCGGGTGTGGATATCGGCGTATCCGTTGCTGGCGGCAATGCTGTCGGCGTAGGCGTAGGCGTAGCGGTTGCCGTCGCTGTCGGCGTCGGTGTCAGCGATCCGTCGGTGCCGGAGAAGGTGTCGCCGTTGCGGTCGGCGTGTCGGTTGTCGTCGCTGTCGCCACTAGCGTTTCGGCGATGGGTAGTTCAGGCGAAGGCACCTCCACGCTGATGTCGGAAGCGGTAGCGTCTGTACTATTGGAAGTCCCTGGTGAAGGTGCCCTCCCCCCGAAATCGGTGGCGGAGTCCGTGTCGGTGCTGTCGGGCACGCGGGAGAGGCTCTGCCCCGCCGGCGGCGGCGTAACTGCCGGGTGGAGAACCGACGTGTCATCACCCCAAGATAAACCGTCCACGACAATCCCTTCCGGCGCGGTCAACTGCAGCCGGCCGCGCGCGGGGTCCAAGCCCTTCCCGTTCTGTCTGAGCACCAGCACGGGCACGCTGTTCGGCACCGAGATTGGGTTGCCATT
>JBEKXP010000236.1:0-9094 GCA_049511815.1 Dehalococcoidia bacterium | reverse complement strand
CAGGAGGTAGGTCAGGCCATCGCCCAGGCCTACGGCGTGCACACCTTCGACCCTGAGACCTTCGTCTGCATCGGAGGGGGCGAGCCGATTGGCTACCCGCGTATCGAGGTGCAGGTGGAGCCGCACGAGTGGGAGGTTTTCAGGCCAGTCAACCGGGACCGCGGCGATGCCCTTCTGGCCATGATGTGGACTCCCGACGCTCCACCGAGGTGGTAGCCTTCGGCGCCCGCGCCGCGGGGCCGTACCGCACACAAAGGCCTGATCGTGTCACGTCTTGCAGCCGGGCTATCCGGGTCGCCAAGCGCCCTCTGCCGATGCGGTGTTCCTGGTCCCGTAGCCTAGATCGGAAGGGAAAGCTCATCCAGGAGTGTATTGTTGACTCCCGATTGAATGAAAAGTAGAATCGCGTCATCGGTACGTCGGCAAGGGGCACATGACACACGGCAATAATCGCATCGCAGCGGGACAACGAAGTCGGTTGTTCCCGCACCCCTTTCCAGCACGCTTCGATCTACGTCTCGCAGAGGAGATAGTCGCCTCTGCTCGGAAACAAGCCTTGGTGCTTGACCCCATGGCAGGGTCGGGGACTACGCTCCTGGCGGCTATCAACAGTGGACGCGAAGCAATTGGGATCGACATTGACCCGTTGGCCGTGCAAATATCGCGTTCGACTGTGTCTGCGGTCAAGGCGGAGGCCACCATTGCTGCCGCTGACCAGGTGGCGGAGCGAGCGCGCCAACTCCTAGCTTCGCCGTCATCCTTCGAGTGGGCGCAGAATCTGGCTTCTGACGAGGAAGTCGGTTTTGTCAACTACTGGTTCCCCAAGGAATCCTGCCGGCAGCTCGATGCACTAGCAAGGAGCATCGAGGAAACCCCAGCCAGCCCGGAAACGAGTCGCGCAGGCGCGACCAGATTCACGCTACGGATATCCGATCTCGACCCACTCGTTGTTACGGAGCTCATCGATGCTGCTGAAGCCCAAGAGCGGCGCCTCTTGGAAGTTGTTGATTGGCTCGATCATGAGTGGCAGAAGGCCAATAAGCAGACCGCTTCGACAATCGTTGATGCACTGGAGCGCCCTGACACTTCTGCTGTGCCCTACACCCTAGAGGATATCATTCGAACCATCGATCAATGGGCTTTTGTTGGCAAACCCAGCGGAAGCCAGAAGCCAGCATCTGGAGCTGACTTGCACTCATATCTGGCATTGAAGGGCAAGCTGGGATCGCTGCGAAGAACAGGAGCCTTCGATGCGCCTAACGTCCCTCCGATCAAAGCTTCTGAGTTGATCCAGACAGGCCGCGTGAGCGTGTTTGATGTGTCCTACGCAAATGATCGTTTGAAAAACCTGGTCATCGCTCAACTTCTGCGTTCTGTATTCGATTACAAGAGAACCAACGAGAAGGCCCCGCATGCGATGCTGATGATCGAAGAGGCGCACACCTTTATCTCTGCTGAACGGAGTGGTCGCATGCAGGAAACAATTGAACTTCTTCGCGAAATCGCAAGGCGAGGACGAAAGCGCTGGCTCGGTCTGACTTTCATCTCACAGCAACCGAGCCACCTGCCCAATGAGATGTTTGAGCTGTGCAATACCAGGATTGTCCACAATGTCCGAAGCCGCGGGAACCTTCAGACTCTTAGAACGACCGCTGGCGATGTATCCGACGAGATTTGGGATCTCGTTCCTTCTCTCGGCGTCGGGCAAGCTGTTGTTTCCACCCCGCAATATCGCGACCCTCTGGTGGTCAACGTTCGGCCCGCCAAGTCGCTGCGGCAGTTTACCGACTGATAGGGGATTCGGGAGCTATCGCGAGACACGATCCACACTTAGTGTCTGTCCCTTGGAAGGCGAGAGGCGATCACGAGTCAGGAGGCACTATGGGAGCATTGGCTGCGAGAATCCCCGTTATCGAGGGAGAAGCGAGGAGGGCTGTTCTTCTATCGCGATTCCCACACGCAGGTCGTCGCCTCGCCCGTGCCATCGCCGCCGCCGAGGCGATAGTAAGCGAGGCACCGACGGCGAGCGCGACTACCGAGAGCATAAGCTCCCATTTGGCCACGCCATCACCTCCAGTGCCGCGCTATCCCGACCGACCGCTAAGGACGGCTCTGGTTTTGCCTTATTGCCCCCATGTGCGCGGCTGCTTGGTAGCGTCAGCTGGAGGCGTCGGCGGCGTGCAGCTCGTTGTGGAATCGAACGCGATCACGTCCCCGAAGGGCTTCCAACTGAACGTATCCGCTGTCGTTCCGGTGGCTTTCACGAATATCTCCTGCTGATTCACGCGGTGATCCGTGGGCGACAGGCTTGCGGGCGCGATGCCGGTGGATGCATTGACCTTGCAGAACGACTCCGCTGCGCTCAGAAAGCCGCTACGCGTCAGGTCGGGTCCGGCCTGAATGAGTGCGTACACCGTGGCCTCAGCGACAGCGTAGCCGGTAAGGCTTATGCTATCGGGCTTTGCGCTCGTGTACTTGGTCAGGATCTCCTGGTATTTGGCGACGCCCGGGACGTCGGTTTGGTCCGACTGGCGGCCGAACGAAACGCTCACTGTCCCCTGGATGTTGGCGTAGCCGGCGAGCGCGCCGACGATCTGCGCCGCGTCCACACCGGTAATGACGAATGGCACTTGCCAGTTCAGCGTTGTGCGCGCAGTGTTGATCCCACCGGCCGCTTGTGCCGGCATGCCATAGAAGCCGACGACGTCAACGTTATCGGCCTTCAGGCGCTGCATCTGCGCCGTAACGTCAGTCTGGGCCGGGTCGTAGTACTGCGTCTCGGCTATCGTCATGTTGGCGCCTTCGACGCCCAGCTTGACGCCTTGCTCCCCCTCTTTGCCGAAGTCGTCGTTCTGAGCGAGGATGCCCAGCTTCTTGCCGGGGTAAGTCTTGCCGATGTACTGGCCGAGGATCCGGCCCTCATCCAAGTAGTCGACGAGGAACGAAAAGCGTGTTGAGGCAACCGGATCCGTGAAATACGTCTCGCCGGTGAGGAGCCACATGTCGGGGACGGCATGTTCCTGCAGGTACTGATAGACGGCGCTTTGGGCGTCCGTTCCCAGCCCTCCTATCATAGCGAATACCCCGTCTTGCTCGACGAGCTTGCGCGCGGCCTCACTGGACGCCGGCCCAACGTACTGGCTGTCGCCGACGTCCAGGGTCAGCTTCCGACCGTAGATGCCGCCGTTGTCGTTGATGTAGTCGAAGTAGGCCTTCATTCCGTTGCTCAGGGGTACGCCCCAAGCAGTCGCAGTTGTGTTGCTCAGCGGAAGGAGGGTACCGATCTTGATCTCCGTGTCGGTGACGCCGATCGTCTCGGAGCCGGCAGGAATGGCGACTTTCGTTACGGCCGGTGCTGCTGTTCCTCCCGCCTTCGGGGTGGCGGTGCCGCTGTTGTTGCTGCCTCCGCCGCAGGCCTCATCTTGTGTGCCCCTTTCTGGAGGAACGATGCTAGAAGATCGGGTAGGCCCGCCGCTGAATTCGCAAGATGAGCGTTCCCTGTCGCTCCAGCGTTCCTGCTGGGGTCATCGACCCAAAGCCTGGCGGCGGCTGACACGCCGCATTGTAGTACCGCCGCCAGCGCGCGACAAGCGCCTGCACCTCGAGGGAGCCAGCCGAACCTAACCTGTTGCCTCGAGGTCAGATGCCGTGACACTCCGTTCCTTGGTCGGGCATCACCATCTTCCCTTGGTGTAGGCGTTCCCACATGGACAGTTTCACACACTGCCGTGCTGGTCTGTCAGCCAGCCGTGTCAATCTGGAGGGCGGCGAAGGATTCGGGCCCTCGAGTCCCCGGATTTTCTTACGCTACCCCTCTCGAAGAATCGCCCATAGTCGGCTCTCAGCGCCCCGTACAATTAGCGCACTCGGAGTCTTAGGTTGTCTGCGCTCGGACGCGTTTATGTGAAGTTCTTAGTTAGTGCTCTACTTGACAGGCGCGCTGCTGACGGGCTTAGGATTTAAGAGACGGCTGAGGGAACACCAGCTGGTGATGACACTGGAAGCGCACTCTGGCGGGGTGTGCGCTTGGGCTCAGCCGTCTCTTTTATTGTGAGCATTGTAAAGGGCAAACACCTACAGTCAAACGCAAACGCGCCTACTTAAGTCTCAACCTGAGATTGTCCCCCGGTGACGCCCTCTTGTGTGCCTCTGCCGCACAGCACGTCCTCAGTCGCAGCCCATAAACGGAAAGGGCGGGACAACTGCCCGACCCTTGTGACTCAGCGACGAGCCCAGCACAAGACTAGTGCACCGAGTCTCGCCAGGCCGATACCCGTGCGGCGATAGGGACACTCTCCGCGACGTCAAGTACTGGAGCCGCCCTGAAGTGCATGAATGGAGTGAAGGCGGCGGCGGCCTCATAGGCAGCGGCTGCTGTTGAGGCCTCCGACAGGACAATGCCGCCAGAGCCGTCGGCTAGTTCGTAATGGGCCTTTATCTCATAGCCGGCAGGCGGCTTCCAGTTGGCGAAGACCTGGAGGAGGCGCTTTCCCATTTCCTCGCCGTAACCTTCTCTGTACGTGTAGATAGATGCAAACAGCACTGCTTTCTCCTTTCTCGTCCGCTGCTGACTGCTGCTAGGGGCAGCCGACCCTTCGTGACGGGTCTTAATGAGGGCTAGTCTCCTGTCAGCCGAGAACAGAGCGCGGCGGTGAAAGTGCTGGCTTAGGTTTGGTGGGCGATACCAGGAAGCGGTCGAGGCTACACGCAAGGCGGGCTAAGCTGAACGTCCGCTGAGCCCTGGTAGGGCTTGCACCCGGCCCTTTCCGACAGGGGCATTATAGTGGTCACGTGCCGGCTGTCAAGACGGTCAGCGCACCCGCAAGCCTCAGGTCGTCCCCCTGCGACGTCCGCTTGTGCGCCTCTGTTAGGTCCTTGAGCCACGGAGACGCCCGCCCAAGCGCCGTGCTGCCTTGTCGGGTAGGCGTTCTCACATGGACAGTTTCACACACTGCCGTACCGGTCTAGCAGATAGCCGTGTGGCCAATTAAGACCCCGCCTTTTCCGTGGCTCGGTATTCTCTCTTCTCTCGCTGAACAGTAACATCGGATCTGGACTCGTTTTCGAGGGACAGGCCAGTTGTGAGAAGGGTTTGTTACTGGCCACGGGTGGCGTTAGCGCTTGCTTTGGCATCGGTTCTGATCGGCTGCGGCGCAAGCAAATCGAATGAGGCTGAGACCGCCACGGCTACGAACGTGACGCCGGAGGCGCAGGCGACGACCGCGCAGCAACCTACCTCGGCTTCGACCAGCAGCGGTGGATCGGGCGGATCGCCAAGCGACGTGCCGCGCTACCCTGGCGACCAGCTACGCGACGTGCCGGCCTACCCTGGGGCTGAGAGGATCATCACCGGCCAGTATCCTGGCGGCCCCGAGGGGTCAATACCGGCTATTGGCAACCTAAACGCGGCAGACTACCCGAACGCTGCTCTCGCGATCTACGTGACGAGTGACAGCCCGCAGCAGGTCTTTGACTGGTACAAGGACAACATGAGCGGTTGGACAGCAGCAGGATCGTTGAGCGGCGGCACTGACGGGAACGCCGGCTCCGCAGCCTGGACAAGGGACAACGGCAATGAGGCGGCCTGGATTACCGTTTGGGAATATACGGGCAATAATTCAATCAACATCTGGTGCGGCAGACGATGAGAAAGAAAAGCTGAACGGTCGGCCCACAGGTGATGAGTTGTTCGGGCTATGGGCCGTGTGAGGGTTTCAAACCTTCAGTTCCCCAGCACCCTGATAGTAGGTAGGTGTTCCCACGTGGACAGTTTCACACATCCCCGTCTTGGTCTAGTGGATAGCCGTCTGCCAAATTGAGATACCCCGTTCTTCCGCCCAGTATTCTCTATTCTCTCGCTGAAGAGTAAAATTGGATCTGGACTCGTTTTCGGGGGCAGGTCAGACTCATCTTCGAGGCAGGCCGCAATCGGTTAGCTATTCTTGGGACGGATAAGATAGGAGTCTGCTTCCGAATTCTGGGTCAGCTCCTGCTTCCGTCATGGTCCTCGCGATTGCTTCCTGTACGGGAAGCTTCTCCGTAACCAAATGTTTCAGCAAAGTCGTTGTTGCGGCATCAGTATGCTCGGCGCTAACAGATCCATTCTATCCAACGATGGTCTGGGCGCCTCTTTCGAGCAAATCCTTAGAGGTCTCGTCAGATTTCTCGTCATAATAAAGGCCAGCGCAACCCATCAAGATGATCGTTGTGTGTGCGAACCTCCCTTGCATATCTGATGTGATGAATAGTGGGCTGATTCCAAAGAAGAGCCGGTCCCCGTAGGCCTGCGGGTCCTGGACGGGAATTAAGTCAAAGTCGTCCCGCTCCTGAGAGTATGTCGTTTGGGCATACGCTTCTGAAGTGAAGAAAAGAGCGCCCGTCTTAAACGCATCCAGCAGCCGCTGCCTTTCTGCCGGATCGGCGATTGTCTGGACTCCCGTCTGCAGGTCTCCAGCTTGAAAATGGGCGATATGAACCCGCATGACGAGGAGCGTGTAACCTTGAGGGCGACGAAGAGGAAGACCGCGACCGCTGCAAGAATCGCCAGTGCAACCAATGCCGACCTGACGGTCCCCCGGAGGAGCCGCTTCTCTCTCGCAGCCGCTCTATGTCGCTTCTTCCCCCGACTCATATATGCTGTCTTTCCTGGTTGGGCGACCTCCCCATCTTTCGGCCTGTTATGACCGTTGTCTCCTGCGGTACCAGACGATCCCGCCGACGAGCAGGACAGCTATTAGGCCGACAGAGGCTGCCGTGGCAATTGGTGCGTAGTTGCTCCCCACCGATTTGGATTCGGGAGTCCCTCTAGCGGCCTCTTTCGGAAACCAGGCTACTCCACCATAATCAGTACCCCCTGACGGTGGCGGCTGCGGTGGCGGTGTGGGCGTGGGAGTTGTGTCGGCGTTGGCGTTGGCGTTGGCGTGAGGAACGTCTCGGAGACAGCCCACCCCATCGTGCCCTTCGGATCGACGAAGGATCCGTCCCTCTTCAGTTCCCACTCGACAGCCCCTGTTTTACCATCGTCGGGATCATTTACCTCCAAGAACAGGCGATCCCCATCTATCCGATGTTGTTGATCCGGAAGAAGACTAACCCACTGGAAGCTAGCGACAGCTCATAGCCGCTCGTACCACCAGTGACATGCGCCTTCTTTATGATGTATTGGGTGGCAACCGCGGACTTGGTGGGCTTTATCCAGGCGGCGAGCGTTATCGCATTGCTCGGGTTCAGACAGCTGGCATCCGCTACCGTTGCGTACTGGCCACTGCCGCTTAGTGACAGGGTATAGGAGCCCACTTTTCCCGGGGTCACCCACGTTGGGCTCCCGACGGTGGTGCCGTTGTTGGCTGGCGACGACGAATCGACGAGCGTTGTGCCGCTGCCCTCGTCCATGGCCCAGTAGCCGACGAGGCCATTGGCGCCGCAGGGGTCGGTCGTGGCCGTTGCCGCACTCCATCAGCCTCAGCATCTCGGCTAGCTCACTGCCAGAGATGGTTGGCTTCCTGGTGGTATTGAAGAATATCTGGACTGCCCACAACCACTCCCGATCCTGGTCGTCGCTGTAGAACATCGCCTCTTAGTTTCTCCTTATCGTCTCTTCCTGCCGCGCCATTTGCCGGGCCGCACATGCCTCCGTTAACGGTGAAGCATTCGAAACCGAGCACAGCTTCGAGAGCCCGCTGCGACGGCGAGGAGAGCGATGAATCTCTTCTCGCCGAAAGTGTGGCGTCGAGTAACGAGAAGTACCGGAAGCAGTATTCTTTCGCCAAAGACAGATGGAACGAAGAGGCGACGTAGTTCTGCCATGCGCCTTTGAGCTTCTGCACAGCGCCGCTGGTCAGCGAATTGCCCAGGCGTTCGACCGGTTGCCAGTACTCCGCCCAGCTTTGTGTGGTAGGAACGAATGAACCATCATAAGAAGCGTCCAACCGGGTTACTAGCGTTGGACTCTCAAACACCGCGCGCAACTCAGTGTGACGAATGTCTGGGAGAGTCCGCATGTTCAGAGTCATTTCATTCCTCCGAGCCCTCCAAACGAGAAACACGTTCTGCTGGCTTATAGTGACGGCGAGTGTACCAGTTGAAGGATCAGGGAAGGAACGATTCATGTCACCTCCAAGAAGAGGACGTCAGCGTGTCGCGGCCTCGATGCCCGGAGAAGCAAAAACATCACGGCAACTGGGATCTGCACGAAAGACGTAGAGAAGCTTGCGAATCTGATCTGAGCGTCGAACCTAGACACTGCCGACAACTGAGGATGACGTGATGGGACTCGACGTCACGAAGCGCTGCGGTTTTTCAGACCTTCAACCCGTCCCATTTCGTCACACGAGACTCCCTCGCGAATCTAATGAAGAGGCGTATTGGGGCACGAACGGGGCAAAACGCGAGATTATTCATAGGCGATGGGCAACAAAATGGCAACAAGAATCGCCAGAAAAGACTCAAATAAGAAGTAGCTGAATCTATTTTGGTACCCCCGGCAGGACTCGAACCTGCGACCCGCGGTTTAGGAAACCGCTGCTCTTTCCTCTGAGCTACGGGGGCACCGGCCATCTTAGATATGATTTCGCTGCCCGAAGCCCCTACGGGCGGCCCGAAGGGGGCGATGCGAGCCGAGTTGGGCCAAGCTTCGTGGGCGCATCACACAGCGTAAACGATGATGATACCGAACGTGAGAGCCAGGATGACGAGACTCCACAAGAGCGGCCTGTCAAGCTTGGACTTCTTCACGCGCCGGTCGTATATCGAGGGGAACCACCCAAAGAAGAAGTATGTGGGAATGAAGAAGATGACGTCGCGTGAGAGAACCTCCGGCGAAACATCCAAGACGTTCTTCAGGACGACAATCAGGCCCATCAGGCAGAGCGCGGAAACGCTCGCAATCTTGGTCTGATCGCTGAGGGCTGCGGCTCTTCTCATCGCATGCCTCCTCACTGCCCGGGGTCCGTGTCCCCAGTTCAGCCCGGGCTGGTCGACGTCGTCCGACCGAGCGGATTATAGCACAGAGCGTGTGGCTGGAAAGGGCGACCAGCGATGGCCACAAGAAGGAGCCCCCAGATCGACGACCGCGAACGGGCCATCGTCACCTCAC
>JBEKXP010000235.1:0-5699 GCA_049511815.1 Dehalococcoidia bacterium | reverse complement strand
CCACGATCGTCGTGACCTGAGCATCTTTCAGATCGGTTTGCGGTTCATCCAAAGAAGAGTGACCAATGGTCTTTCGGTTCAAATTCCGCTTTGTTCCTACCGATGACATCAAAGTGTCAGGTAGCTAGCAGTCCTACACTAGTGTCAATTAGAGGTCCCGTCTCACCCGGTCTCCGGCGGGATGGAGTTTTCGGCCAGGACAGGGTGAGCGCGCTCCCGGGGAAGTCGTCAGCTCCTTGAACTGGTAGATGCTTGCCGAGAAGTCGGGCGACTTGGTGGGCTTGAGCGGATCCTCCATTTCGAAAAACGCCTCCCTACCCAGGGCATGTATGATACCGGTCTCGTGCAATCTTAGTTCGGGGTTTGAGTACTCGAGAACGCTAGGCCGGGTCACCAGGAGCCAGCCGCCGTCCGTCAACCTCTCCTTGAGGTGCGTCTCAATCAACTCGAACTTTCCATCCCCGAACCATTTCGAGTATATTGGTCCAAAGAAGTTGGCCCAATAGATTCCCGGCAGGGCCACCTTCAAGTTCGCTCCCCCGACACTCCTCCCAGGACCGAGGTCGTTCTTTAGTGAGTACTCGTCCTCAAGTGCCACGTATCCATGATCCATTTTCCCCCATGAATAGACATCCTTGCACCAGTCCAAGAATCGGGTTGCTCTTCCTGGGTCCTTGAAATAAGTCTGGTTGAGCCAAACCGTGAACGTGCTCAAGGCAGGGATGCCTCGGCTCTTCTTGATGAAAAGGATCGAAATAAGCATGTTCCACGGACGAGGCCCTTTTATGATGCCCCCGCCGACGCGCATCCACGTCTCTTCAATCGTCGCCATGTCCAGCTGGGTCAGGTCGAAAGTGCGTACATCAGACGATCCATATCGATTGGGGGACAGGCCGACATCCTCATAGCTGTGCAATATGTCGAACAATCGCACCACATCGGCGGCGCTTTTCCATGGATGCAGCGCCTGAAAGTCAGCTACGATTTTTGCTTGTTCGGTAGCATGCGTGCCCGATCTGCCTGGCATTTGCGCATCCCGTACCATCATGGGAAGTACTTTATCACATTTCCGCCGGTACTAAGTATTGCCCGCAGTGCCGGGCCGGTGACGATTGTCGCCCGGCAGACGTATATCCACAGCTTAGCGCCGGTTGCTCGGGCGATTTGCACGAAGTCCCTGAGCTGTGCGTCCCTGGATAGTGTCGAGAGACGATACCATTTGGAATCCGCGATGAACTTGTCTGGACCTTCGAGATGTGGGTAGTCGGGGATTCGATCTCCCTCCAAACCATAGTCTGTCGCCTTGAATACCGTGTTGGGCTTGGTCATGCCGAGATCCTTACCCAGGATGTCTTCGGCATCCTGCCAGCTAGTAGGAATTTCGCTTGCAAACCCTCGACCGGTCGGGTTAATAACCGAGCCCGGATTTGCCTCGCCTACCAGTGTCTCCGCCTCTGATGCAAACTCCTCTCCGATGGACTCCAGGGCCGCTGACTCCTCCCCCTCAGCCTCAATCACTTGTGAATATTCCGTGAGGGCCGTGAGCCCCCTCGGATCCGTCCTGTTGATCGGGTCGTTGGCGGCATAGACATAGCGGTTCAGATTTGGCGGACTCGTGAGGTTGTAGTTGGCTGTATCCTGGCTCAAGAACCGCCCCACGCTCGGATCGTAGTACCTCGCTCTCAGGCTATAGAGCCCCGTGGAGGCCTCAAACTGCTGGCCAGTGAAGAGGTAGGAATTGACCGTCGTCCCCGTCCGGCTCAGCAGGTCCCCGTAGGCTGAGTAGTCGTACGTATCAGTAACGGCGCCGGCCGCGTTGGTCAGGTCGCGGACGCTGGACTGTCCATCGTGGAGGTAGTAGCTGGCGACCCCGTCACGGGTCTGCGAGAGCAGTTCAGTCCCGCCCAGGACGTAGCTTGCGGAGCTGGCGCCGGAGGTCTGGTAGACCACGTCCCCGTCCGGCGAGGCCTCGTCCCACAAGTAGTCAGTTGTCTGTCCTCCAGCCGTCTGCTGCACCCGCCGGCCGTCGGCATCGTAGACATTGGTGACAGCCGTGCCGTCCGCCAAGGTGACCCCCGTAAGTCGGTCGGCGGCGTCGTAGCTGTAGTGAGTGACGTTGGCGCCGTCCGTGACCTGGACCAGGTTGCCCCGCCCGTCGTACTGGTATTGTCCCGAGCCGGCGGTGAGCATCTGATCGAGGTTGTTGTAGGTATAGGTGGTGGTCGTGCCATTCACCGTCTGGCTGAGCCGGTTGCTGGCCGGATCGTAGGTGAAGTCGGCCTGGTAGGTGACGGCGCTGGAAGCGTCGCGCATGGTCCCGCTGAGCAGCCGGTATGCGCCGTCGTAGGCCCAGGCGATCGAACTGCCGTCGGCCTCGGTCACCCTTAGCCGCTGCCCGGCCGGACTGAGACCGTAGGCGTAGGAGGCCAGCGTTGTGGCTCCCAGGCTTTGGGTCAGATTGGTCAGGCGGTTGAGGCTGTCGTATGCGTTGGAAATGTGAACGCCGTTGGGCAGACTCAGCGCCGTGCGATTCCCGGCCGGGTCGTAGGCGTAGGAGCTGATGCCACCAGTGGGGTCGGTGACGCTGGCCAGCCGGACGGACAGACCGCTACGGACACATGCCTTCGGCCCAGGGGATAGCGCCTCCACTTGGCAGGTTGCCCAAAGGTGCACCTCGGGTCTCCAACTGCCTCGTGAATGAACAGACTGACCTCTGCGTTCTTCCCGTTGGCCCGTTTGGAAGATGTCTAACCCCACAGCTTGGGCTTGTGAAAGGTTCCCTTCGTATCTGTGAGAACTGTTGGGAACTGACTTGCTTCAAGTACTCCGTGCCTGATCTGCTTCATAAACGATGCGTGTTTGAGCAAAACCTGGCTGGGGGTCTGCTCGTGAGGGTTTAGGATGCCCACATCGAAGTGCAGCTCCCGGCGAACGATTCGTATCGGTTCCGCAAGGCCCGAGTCGTTCGTCACGAGGACGGCCACATCAAACGCTCGCTTGTAGGCATCATTGATCAGATGGGCAGCGATGTTTGCGTCGGAACCTTTTTCTTCAGTCTTAACGACCTTCGCAAATCGGGGGCCGGTGGGCGTGGGCTCGGCAAGGGGCATCATCACATCGTGGGAGAGGAAGGCACCGTAGATAATCTCGAGATCCGAAAGCGTTCGCAGAGCCCTTAGGTAGATCTGTTGCCTCGTTGGCTTGTCGGGGTCATCCTTGCGAGCGCTGACCCTCGCGGTGAAGTACTTGATCTTGTCGATCGAGTAGCCAGGTAGCAACAACTCACAAAGGCGGCGCAAATTCAGCCATTTGAAAGACGTGTCCTTCACCGCTCCGTAATAGAGGTTGAAGCCGTCCACATAGGCGTATGTCTTGGGTCGCACGCCCCCTCCAAAGCAGAGACCGCACTCGCAAGAGTACGGTCTCGCGGCCTGCCCCCGAAGGAACAGGTGGGATGCTTCTGTTGTAGCATCATTTGCCAAGATGTCATCCGCAAGCCGAAACTGGGGATGACCGAGCCCCCTTCTCGGGGGGAGGGCGAGAAACAAAAGGCCCAGATCCTGGCTCGCGTTCCTGGCGGTTTGGGGCAGCCTGCCCAGTTCGGAGCTCGAGGGGGACCATCAATCGATGGGCTACTAGCCACGCCACGTGGCCACTGATCTGCAGACTGGTGACCCGTGAAAGGCCGTGGTCGCCCGCGCGCCCAGCTCGTCCTGAGCGCGGAGGTCAGGTATCACCTGGACAGGTACTCGACCCAGGAGGCGACGGTGCGGGGACTGAGTCCTTCGGCAACCTTGGTGATGGCGAACCCGCGCATGGGCTTGTTCGAGGGGAGGGGGCGTGACCGAGAGGCGTGGGTAGCTTTGACCGGAGTACTTTGGTAATCTGACGAACCCGATGAAGCGCGGTTCATGCGAAAATCTCCACTCTAGATTGATTTTCGCTATGAAATCACGCCATTCCTGAAGTAGACCCAAGCCTGAAGCGCTGTGGTCATTCGACGAACCCGATGAAGCGCGGTTGATGCAAGGATCTCTTGTTTGGGGAGGTTTACGGAACCGGAATTCACCGGGCCAAGCAAAAACCGTAGCCTTGCGAGCTACGGTTCCTTCCGAGTAGCGGGGCCTGGACTCGAACCAGGGTCCTTCGGGTTATGAGACCCAACCCGGGAGAGGGGGCCTCAAACAGGATTTCCAGCCGTTTGAGGGTACCACCCGTTGTTCAGTATCCTCGAGCCCAACGAGGTTGATCCGTAAGTGTGACTCGAAGGTTACCTCTTGATGGCCGCGTTTGTCAATGCGGCGAGAGGGGATGGATCAGCGAAGGCTGAGGATTGACCCGTAGATGAACAGTCAGGATCCATAATGGGATCATTGCGAATGTCCAATCCAGGCCCATCTGTACCATCTCTATCTGAACCTGGTCAACAGGAATGCTGACTTACGTCTAAGAACTGCTTCTTGGCTCTATCCGGTTTTCGAGCCAACGCAAAACTATTTCCAAGACCTTCGGTTCTATTGGTTCCTCAATCTCCTCCTTATACTTCGCGATACTCGCATCGCCTTTCTCAATCCTTAGCAAATGAGTCATGTCCGGAATGAGATGTTGCTCGAACGGAGCTTTCACCAGTAGTGCCATTCGCTCGAGGTCAGCCGGGTCCACCTGGATGTCCTTGGAACCGGTTATTGCAAGCACGGGCACAACTACTCGCGACAAATCCTCGGTCGGATCATAGGCCATGAACTCGCGCAGCCATAGGGCATTTATCTTCACAAAAAGCTGCTGCCTGTACCAGGCGTTCTTTGATCGTTTGATTCTATCGATTTGTTTCTGTTGTGCTTTGGAGACATCAATGTGGAACGTTTTGATGAGCCAGCCGTTTATCCCTTTCAATCCTCTGGCGACCTGCAAGGCTTGCCATTTCAGTACGGCCTCGCCCGATTGCGCAGCTCCGGACAGCAGGATTATCCCGGCTACTTCGGCTCCACCTGCAGCCAGCCTGGTAGCGATAAAGGAGCCTTCGCTATGGCCAAGAATGAAGATGTTTTCCGACTGGACATTCTTCTGCGCTTTCAGGAACTCCAAGGCTGCCGACGCGTCTTGAACACGATCATAAAACCCGGTCGCCCAGTAGGCTCCCTCACTCTGCCCGACCCCTCTCTTATCGTATCTGAGAGAACCTATGCCATTTTGGGCCAGGTAGTGGGAAATATCGTAAAGGGCATTGATACGATATTTCTTGGTGTTTTCATTCCGGTCAGTCTGCCCGGAACCGGCGATGAGTAACACTCCAGGGAACGGTCCACCCGAGACTGGCAAAGCCATCGTGCCGGCCAGCTCTGTCTCCCCCGACCTGAACCTAATTTCCTGTTCCTCCATCGCTTTATCAAATTGCATATGATCCACTTCTTCCTTGGGTTTCTTAGATCCTCAATAGAAACGTCCAAGTCCTTGGCGATTCTTGCCATGGTTTGAACGCTCGGCTTGCTAACTGCACTGTGAGGGCCAGACCTGCCGATCCCCTCGGTCCGCGGCGAGGGCGGGTAGGGGGACAAGAGCCAGTGAACCAGATCTTGTCGGGTTATGAGATGCTATGAAGGGCCAACCAGGTTGTGATAGCGGGCCGCTGCGTATAAGCTTCCTCAGACATTGGCACATTGGCAAAGGAGGAAGCCATGGATACATCAGCGACCCGCGGG
>JBEKXP010000234.1:0-3924 GCA_049511815.1 Dehalococcoidia bacterium | reverse complement strand
GTGAGGGCGTCAAGGTTGACAATATGGGCAGATTGCTCGGTATCCAGGACGTGTCGAATGAAATTGGATCCGATGAAACCTGCCCCGCCCGTCACCAGAAGGTTGCTCATCTGTTCATCCCGCGGCAATGGGCACCCCAGACCCCGGTCATTCAAACCGATCCGCTTCGGCCAGCGTGGTGCCCTGTGCGATTTTCCTCGGGAAAGCCGGGGGTTTTCCCCCCAATGGAGGCCCTCATGGCACATGGCGCAGAGCGGCAGAATCCACAGAGCGGCAGATACCATGCAGCCCATATCAAGCCTGTGATCGCGACCAGGGTGGCCACGCCCAACCATGTGTTCGGGCCGCGCCCCAACAATCCACCATGACGAATTGCAGTGAGCATTCCAAGTAGCCCCGGTTGCATGTATTTATCCTCAGAGCCGCTGTGAGCCTTGGGTAAAGACCCTCACCAGATGGAGATATCCTCAAGAGGAGATGGTACGGGCGCGGGCTTGATTCGTCAACCCCGCCCGATTGTAAGGCGCGGGTTCCTCGATACACGGCGCCCGGCGGCTGGCCCTGGCGGCCTTGCTACCGGCCTCCCGCATAAAGCTGTCGATAGATCGCGTAGATCTCGTAAATGTCCTTGATGTAGGTGCGCGTCTCCGCGTAGCGGACGGTCTCCACGAACAGGTCGGGATCGTTTGGGGCGAGCGCCTCCCACCGGGCCGCATTCCCAGGGCCGCCGTTGTAGGCCGCCAGGGCCACGTAGAGGTTGCCCCCGAGCTCGTCCCTCTGTTCGGCCAGGTAGGCCGTTCCAAGCTTGACGTTGATCACCGCCCGGGCGAGATCCGCGTCGGTGAAGTCGGTGAGGCCGAGCTTGCTCGCAACCTGCTCCCCGGTGGAGGGGATGATCTGCATCAGGCCATAAGCGTTCGAGGTGGAGCTGGCGGTCGCGCCAAAGAGCGATTCCTGGCGGACCACGGCGAAAAGCAGCAGCGGGTCGAGACTGTAAGCCTGAGCTTGAGGCAGGAGCAAGTCCGCAAAGTACGGCCCGAAGCGGACATGGCTGAAGTAGGCGGGGGCGGTCAGCGTGGTGGCATCACTCATTCCCGCCAGGTCGAGCACCTGCCGGGCGGCGAAGATCGCTCCGGGGTAGTAGCCGAGGTCGAGCAGGTAGTTGCATAGATAGAAGGAAGCGACCGCATCCTTGGACACGTCGCCCCTCAGCTGGTCGAACTCGTCCTCGGCCTGCGAATAGAGCCCCAGATCCCAGAGAGCCTGGCCTCGCTTGACCCTTGGGTCATTGAGGAGCGCCGCCTGAATAGCCTGGGAGGGCTCCGGGGTGGGCTGGGGGAACCGCTGCAGGACCCAGGCCTCCGCCTGGGCGCGCTCGGTCGCCAGGTTGAAGCCGAACCCATACTGGCCCAGCGGCGCGAAAGGCTGGCGCCCGACTAAGAGGTCCTGCGCCCGATCCGAGTAGTACCCGGTCGGGTCCGCCTGCGCGGCTTGCGTCCACAGCGTCTTGGCGCCCGTTGCGTCGCCCTGAGCGGCGCGGGCCTTCCCCATCCAGAATAGCGCTCGGGAACGAATGCTGGCATCCGCGGAGTTCGCCAAGCTCGTGAACTGGGCTTGGGCGCTCACATAATCGTTGCTGCGGTAGTAGCTGATCCCGGCTAGGTGCGCGCAATCGGGTCCGTCATCGGAACTGGGGTACTGCTGGCCACAGCGCTTCCAAAGCGAGGCGGCGGTCGCAAGGTCGCCGCTCTCCTCTGCCAGCCGGGCCGCGTCGAAGAGGGCCTCCGCCGCGCGCGGATGGGTCGGGTCGGCGGCCACGAACTGCAGATAGGTCTGAATCGCACCCGGGGTGTCCCCCTTGCCGGCAGAGCGAGCGTCCGCCAGCTCGAACCAGGCCCGATCCCAGACATCACTCGAAGGCCCCTGTTGGATTGCTGCCTGGAGGTCCGCGATCGCGCTGTCTGGTTGATTGAGCGCCAGATAGGTCAAGCCTCGGTAGTAGTAAGCCTTGGCGGCCAGGGGGGGCGAACTAGCCAGGTAACGGTTCAACGCGGCCAGGGCGGGCTGGTATTGGTCGGCGTAGTAGTCGACGAGGCCGCGCTGGAGTTCGTCTACGGTGAATCCCGCGTTGACGAGTTCCACGAGAGCCAGGTAGGAGTCATGGCTGAGGGGATAGTTGGCTACCGCGTCGACATATCGCGTGAACCCGTCCTGGGTCTTGCCCTGGGCCACGAGGATCTCCCCCATCTTGAGGTCCAGGCGCGCCTTATCGTAGTCGTTCGTGCTGACCTTGAAGATCTGAGCGTAGAGGGATAGCGCTTGATCGTCCGACCCTCCTTGGTGCAAGGCGTCGGCTTCCTTCTCCAGGAGAGGCAACAAGCTTTCGGCCCGGGGAGCATTGGCCGCGGCGGCATAGGCCTGTGCGGCGAGGCCGGCTTGACCCGCCGCGGCAAGCGCATCCCCCTGGTTCTCTTGCGCGTAGGAGTCAATCACCCCTGGCTTGAGGGATAGGTAGGCCTCATAGGCCTTGGCCGAGCCCGTGTAGTCTTTCAAGTCATTGTCTGCCTCGCCCAGGAGAAACTGAGCCGGGGCAAGAAGTGGGCTTTGCGGCTGAGTAGTAATCAGCGACTGCAGCGTGAGCTGGGCGGTCTGCGGGTCCCCCGCCGCGAGTTGGGTGTGTCCCAGGCCCAGCAGCGCTTGGTCTGCGTGCGCCCCGCTGCTGAGCGCGGCCTGGTAGTCAGTGAGGGCAGTCGTCCAGTCACCTAGGAAAAAGGCGTGGTCAGCGAGCTGCAGATAGGAAGTAGAAGCTGGCGTGGGAGCAACGGCAGAAGCACTCGCTCCGCCCGGGACGAGGAGAGGAACTTGTGTGACAAACGGGAATGCCTGGCTCAGCGAGCAGGCCAGCAAGACGCCGGATGATCCCAGCAAGAATGTGCGCCAGGTCGGTCCGCTGGCTTTGCGTATCCAGCCCATCCTGAATACCACCTCTGATATGGGAAGAACGGCGGTATGGTACCACAGCCTACTGAGCTCTCACTATGCAGGGGAGCGGCGACCTGTAGGAACCGCCGTGGCAAGGGATTGGGTTCAAGCCCGCCTGGAGTGCCAGAGTCCTGCGAAGCCAAGACGGTCAGCCTTCACGGCAACTGAGGAGGCCACGAGCCCCATCGGAATGCGCCTGCTCGAGGAATCGCATGATGATCGAAGGCGAACCCGTGGTCGAAGTAGTTGAGCAGGTCGGAAGGGACCGCCTCAGGGGGTTTCCGCGCTGGGCATCACAATCGGTCCGTACGCCATCAGCGACAAGCTGCGGTGGTGCGGTGCCCAGGCCAGGTCCGGGCAAGCGCTGGAATCCTGATTTGCCCTCTCCGTCAAAGACTGGGCGGCTGGCTCCGGGTGTCTGCCGCCCCTAATGTTGCCCGCACCGCGGACCGCCGATCATTGGGCGGGCCCGCTCGCCCGCGCCGACTGCACACCCCTCGGCCCGGCAAGACGTTCGTTGGAGCGGAGGTTGACCGAGGTTCAAGAGCCTGAGCTCGCGAGGCAGGATGCCGGTCCCTCTAGAGAACTGACCCCAGGAACATTTTCTGAAGAGGACGAATTGCCTTGCGCCGCTATTCGACCCCTGCAGAATGCGGGGGGAGAAATGCACGTAACCTTCGCGCAACGCCGAGGCAAGAGGGATCCTGCAGTGAAAGATTCTGTCCCGCTTGCCCCTTCGGGCAAGGCCCGGGAAAGCCGGACAGCCAGGATTGGCGGGTTCCCGTTATGCTGGAGGCGCAAGAGCGGTATTGGGGCTGACGCCACCCGGGGCAAGATCCAGGCGGCCTGTCTCGGAATCGCTCGGGCGCCTCTGCGTATGCTGCAGGTAGGCCAGCCGCAAACCAACCTGCGCGGCACCCACAAGAGATCATTCCTGGGAGG
>JBEKXP010000233.1:0-2729 GCA_049511815.1 Dehalococcoidia bacterium | reverse complement strand
TCGATGTCCTGAACTTGCTGGCGGACCTCAAATCCCGCGGGCTGTCCATCCTCTTCATCACCCACGATCTCTCCCTGGGGTACTACATCAGCGACCGGGCGGTGATTCTTCGCCAGGGATGCGTCGTCGAAATGGGCTCGTCGGAAAGGGTTTTCGCAAACCCGTTGCATCCCTATACCAAGATGTTGATGGCCTCGATCCCTCGCCTGGACCACAAGTGGGAAGAGATGACCAGGCACCTGGTTTCAAGGGTGCCGCAGGATGGGCCGGGCGGCGGCTGTGCCTATTACGACCGATGCCCGCTGGCAGACAAAGACTGCGCCCGGGAGAGACCCATGCTGAGAGATATCGAACCGGATCACTCGGCCGCCTGTTGTCGATGCTGAGGAACATGACTACTTCAACGATCCGTGTGATTGGACCCGCATTGGGCAACATCCCCTGGGAAGAGCCCCGCGCTGCCCGGCATGAAGTCATTTGGCGTTCTGAAAGGAACCCCATCCTCACCCGCGCCGCCGTTCCAGGGGCCAACAGCATTTTCAACAGCGCCGTCGTGCCCTTCCAGCACGGGTTCGCCGGTGTCTTTCGCTGTGATAACGCCGCCCGAGATATGCAGCTGCATGCCGGGCGGAGCCGCAACGGAATCGACTGGGACATTGAACCGGAGCGCATCCAGTTTCGAAGCCAGGACGGCGAAATCGGCAACTTCACCTATGGCTATGATCCCCGCGTCTGCTGGCTGGAGGACAGGTTCTATCTGACCTGGTGCAACGGTTACCACGGGCCGACGATCGGCCTGGCCTGTACCTATGATTTCAGGACCTTCTTCCAGATGGAGAACGCCTTCCTGCCGTACAACCGAAACGGGGTGCTCTTCCCTCGCAAGATCAACGGCAAGTTCGCGATGCTCAGCCGGCCGAGCGACACCGGGCACACCCCTTTCGGCGATATCTTCTACAGCGAGAGTCCTGACCTGACCTATTGGGGGCATCACCGGCACGTCATGTCCCCCGTCGGGGGTTGGCAATCCACTAAGGTCGGCGCGGGGCCTACGCCCATCGAAACCAGCGCGGGCTGGCTGCTCATCTACCATGGTGTGCTCACCTCGTGCAATGGGTTCGTATACAGCTTCGGCGCGGCCCTGCTGGACCTTGAGCAACCCTGGAAGGTCATTCATCGAACGCGATCGTATTTGCTCAGCCCCCGGGAGACCTACGAATGCGTCGGCGACGTCCCCAATGTCACCTTTCCCAGTGCGGCGCTGGTGGACCCGCCCACCGGGCGCATGGCGATCTACTACGGCGGGGCGGACACGGTGACTTGCCTGGCCTTCGCGCGGTTCGATGAGCTCTTGGACTTCGTACAGAAGGATTCTTTTTGAGGCAGCCTTGGGAGATGGCAGGAATCCCAGGGATCCCGGGGGTCATCTCTTGCCTTATGCAGGTGCGGTGAGAGAGGCGACGCACGGGTTCGGCCGCCGGCCTGGAGCGCAGAGAGGTCCTGGTTCCGGATTGACGAACCCCTGCGGCGCAACCGCGCCCTCCCGGCTCTCCTTATCCGCCTGTGAGATCTCCTCCTCGAGGCGCCATGCGTTATGGTCACTTTGACGACGAGCAGCGAGAATATGTCATCGCGCGCCCCGACACTCCCCTGCCCTGGATCAACTATCTGGGCTGCGAGGCCTATTTCGGGCTTATCTCCAACACCGCCGGCGGGTTCTCTTTTTACCAGGACGCGCGTCTTCGACGGCTGACCCGCTATCGCTACAACAATGCTCCGCCGGACTCGAGCGGGCGGTACCTTTACCTGCGCGATGATGACATCCCCTCTCATCCGACCGGACCGTTGTTCTGGTCACCCACCTGGCAGCCGACGCGGACCCCTCTCGACGAGTACGAATGTCGCCACGGGCTGGGGTACACAACGATCCGATCCAAACTGGCCGGGATCGCGGCTCAAATCCGCTACTTTGTCCCCCTCGGCCAGAACCTGGAAATCTGGGAACTGAACATCACCAACCAGCGCGATCGGCCAGTTTCCCTGTCCGTCTTTTCCGCGGTCGAGTTCTGCCTGTGGGACGCCTGGGACGACGCCACCAACTTCCAACGCAATCTGTCGGTTGGAGAGGTGGAGGTCGTCGACGGGGTGATCTATCACAAGACGGAGTACCGCGAGCGCCGAAACCACTTTGCTTACCTCGCCTGTTCCGAGAAACTCGCCGGTTTCGACACGCAGCGCGAGGCATTCCTGGGGCCTTACCGGGGTTGGGAATCACCCCGGGCCGTGGAATTCGGCCAGATGTCCAATTCAATCGCTCGCGGGTGGCAGCCCGTGGGCACACAGCAAGTCAAGCTGAGGTTAAAACCCGGGGAACGGAAGAGCCTGCGCTTCGTCCTGGGGTATCACGAAAACCCGGAAGGTGAGAAGTTCGACCCCCCCGATTCGCAATCGATCAACAAACGCAGCCTGGGACCGATCCTGACCCGCTATCTGCGGGAGGATGAAGTGGAGCGCGCCTTCCAAGAGTTGAGGGCCTACTGGGACGGTCTCCTGAGCAAGCTACAGGTCGCCACGCCGGACGGTCACACGAATCGCATGGTCAACACGTGGAACGCCTACCAGCTGATGATCACCTTCAATCTTTCCCGCTCGGCCTCGTACTTTGAGAGCGGCGTCGGGCGGGGCATTGGCTTCCGTGACTCAAATCAGGACCTGCTCGGTTTCGTCCA
>JBEKXP010000232.1:0-2508 GCA_049511815.1 Dehalococcoidia bacterium | reverse complement strand
AAAGGCAATCGATCAGAGCGTCGTCCCAGGCAACAGCAGCACGGAGGCGAGATCGGGCATCCCCAACCGTCCAGTCACGGTTATCGCGGAGTCCGTAGCGTCTTCTCAGCTCGTCGTCGGTGACGTTTTGGTTGAGCATGTCTTGAATGCGCGCCCTCAAGGTCGAACGGTGAAAGTCGACTGCGAAGGCATCGCGGTGCGTTTGAAATCCGAGGACGTTGATCGGCATCATGTCAGGAATGCGCCAGCCCCTTTCGTACTCCGCTCGGAAACGCGCGAGCTGGGGTTTGAAGAGATAGAACGGAGTGGTTGGCGACAATTTGGTCCAAGGGAGAGTCGAGACATCCGCCTCGATCAACGCGGCCTGCTTGGCTTCGCGCCTACCCCACAGTTCGCAATGATGAATGCTCCCAGGGGGTGACATCTGTGGGTTTCTTACTAGCACGACAATGGCGACCCCTTGCTGGATGTCGAACACGTTCTCATCGGGCGAGCCGTCGGGGCAGATTTCCTTTCGCTTGGCGTTGCCATGAAGGTCCAGCACGAAGACTTCAGAGAATGCCTGCATTAACTGTTGGCGCATCCCTCTGAAGACTGGACCGTCGAGGTAACTGTGATTGGTGATGAAGGCCAGAACGCCTGAACCAGTGCGGTCGATTCTCCACTGGCCAAAGCGGATAAACTTCACGTAGTCATCTTGTAGCCATTTGGGATTTCTTTCGTGTAGCGGTTGACCATCCACCCGGTAGTAGTCCGCAAGCAGCGTGCCGATCCATGTCGGCTCCCGTCGGCGCTTGCCGGTCTTGGGGTCCTCCACGTCTCGCCAGCTAACGTTTGCCGAGTGCCCCGCATACGGTGGGTTGCCCAAGACCACCATGATCGGCAGGTCGCGCTTGATCTTGGCGGCGGCGTTTGCCTCGTCGGATATCCAGCCGCCCATCAGCAGCTCCGACTTCTTCAGCGCCTCCTCTAGCGTGTTTGTCAGGTAGACGCCCAGCCGGTCGTCGCCGGATAGTTCGCAGCCCCACTCCCCGCGCCGCGCCTCCGGCAGGTCCTGCCCGGCAAGCTGCATCCCCAGCTTCAGGTGGGCGACCGCGTAGGGGGCCATCAGCAGCTCAAAGCCGAAGAGCCGCTTCAGTAGGTTCTCGCGCACGTAGGGCGGCCACCTGCCCGCGTTGCCCTGCTTCATGAACTGCTCGCGGATGAGGTCGACGACGGCGTAGAGGAAGGTGCCGGTGCCGCAGGCGGGGTCGAGGACGAGCACCCGCGGGACCGTCTCTGTCCCCTCCTCGCCGGCGCGCTTGTACGTCACCGTGCCGGTGGCGGCGAGCCCGTTCGGGCAGTTGAAGCGCGTTCGGAGCAGGTAGTCCACGGAGCGGACGATGTAGGAGACGACCGGCTCCGGCGTGAAGTAGACGCCGCGGCTCTTGCGTAGCTTGGGGTCGTAGGCGGCAAGGAACGTTTCGTAGAAGTGGACGATGGGGTCCTCCCGCTTTGTCCGCTTGCCGAACTCGGCGAGAACCGCGCCCATGTCGGTGTCCGCAAGCAGCTGTGCCAAGTCGTCGACAAAGCCGACAAACGGCTCATCGTCAAGGTCAGGGCCGGTTATGCTGGCGAATAGCTTGCGCAGGAACGGATTGGTCTTCGGAATCAGCGCGGCGGCATCCTGTCGGCGGAAGCGGGCCGGGCCGTTGTGATTCACCCGCGCTGCGAACAGCCCGTACGCTATCGTCTGCGAGAACATGTCCGCAAAGGCTTCTGCCGAGAGATCGGGGATGAGGACCTCGGCGAATGCTTCGTGCAGGTCGCGCAGCGTGGGCGACGCCGTCTTGTTCTGCAACGTTTGCACGATGACATCGCGGATGAGGTGGGTTAGCCGCGCCAGGCGCTCGGCAAGCTCCTTCGGCTTGGAGATAGGCTGCGGCTTGTGATCCAGAAAGGCGCGCAAGAGGGTTTCGACCGCTTCCGGGCCGCCCTTCTCCATAACCACGTTGCGCTTGCTGTCGACGCTCCCCAGGCGGCCCACGGCACGGCGCTCGCCGTCGACGTACCAGCGAAACTCCAGGTAGTCGGTGAGGATGAGGTTCGGCAGCCCCTTGCGATATCGCTTGAGCTGATCGCTCTTTTCGACAAGCGCGAGCGGAGCGCCTATGTCCTTGGCCTCGATGTGGCCGATAGTGAGCGGACCGTGAGGGGTGTTGCGTGAGACAACGTAGTCGGGAGCGCCGCACTCGACATGCTTCGGCTCGTTCGTGGCCGTGACGCCGCTCGCCAGCGCCTCGACGAGCGTCTTCAGGGCAGGGCGATGGGTGTGCTCGGTGTCGTCGCCGCGGGCAAGGGCTTGGGCGATGGCTGTGCGGTAGGAGGACAACGGAGAAACGGGCACGGGACGCCTCCACTTCGTGAGGCGATTATAGCGACTGGGATGGTCTCGGTCGACCGCGGTCTATGGAGAGGCCGCATGGGCACTTGCGGCCGCGCTATTCGTCGTCGCGGGTGTTCCGGCGG
>JBEKXP010000231.1:0-2554 GCA_049511815.1 Dehalococcoidia bacterium | reverse complement strand
CCTCGGCCGCTCTGGCGACGTCGATGATGGGCAACAGATCGATCGCGTCCCGGACCTGCTGCAAGTAGTCCTCCAGCAGGCGGAAGGATTCTGCTCGCGGAAGCAGCGATGGCAATGAGCCTCCGTTGCCCCCGGCTCGTTTCGCCCGATGATTGGCCAGTTTGATCGGTTTCATGGCATTCTCCCCGCAGTTCTTCTCGTGGCGGCGACTTCTCTCTTGCTCGGTTGGACGACTACATATGACGAAGGCAGACTACTCTCGCGACGAAGCATCCGCTTCAATGAAGCGAACATGAGACGCAGGTCGAGCCAGATGGAGTAGTCACGCACATACGCTATGTCCTTGAGGGTCTGCTGCTCCACGCCCTCATTCCGCGAGGCGTCGGCGGCTGGCCCGGTGAGGCCCGGGCGGACCAGAAGCAGGTTTCGGACCCAGGGTTGGCCTTTGCTGGCCTCGGACTCGGCCACGGCGCGCGGCCCGACCAGGCTCATGCGACCGGCGATGACATTGATCACGTTTGGCAGCTTCCCTAGGCGGCTGGCAGCGACGGCGCGTCGCCAGCGCCACGCCCACCGTTCCGGCCAGTGCTCAGGCGGTGGCTCAGGCGGAGCGGCGACCATCAGCAGGTCGAACCGTTCCTTCCGCCCGAGCACGGGCTCGCGGGCCAGCGTCGGGCCACAGCCGTCTAACTGAGCCGCGAACCAGCAGAGGAGCCAGCCGGGCGCCACGAACGCCAAGAGGAGCGACGAGATCAAGATATCAAGCGCTCGCTTCAAGACGGCGTTAAAGCCGGTAATGCGGAGGAGCTGGAGCTTGACGAGGGGCAGGAAGCCGCTGTCGGTCATTTGGGCGCCGGTGGCCACGAGATGCTGCAGTCCGGGGGCGAGTTGGATCCCGATGCCGGTGTTCTCGGCGGCCAGCTCCAGGAGGTCGCGATAGCTCTCCCAGCTAATGGCGGGAGGGATGACGAGAAGGGTGGCGACGCCATGGCTCCGAGCTATCTCGCGCACTGAGCGGGGGTCGCCGAGGACGCGCAGGCCGTCGACAACGCGGCTGCCCACCGGCCGGTAGTCATCGAGGAAGCCGACAATCTGGATGCCGGTCACTGTAGGCCAGTTGAGATGCCGGGCCACGGCAATTGCATGCTCGTCGGTGCCGACGACCAGCCATTTGCGGATGAACAGCCCTGCTCTGCGAAGCCGATAGACCAATCGACGGATGAGGAAGCGGGAGACGCCGACCAACGGCACTGCCAGCAGCCAGAACAGGACCAGGGCGCCCCGCGAAATCGGCTCATCAGTCAGAAAAGCCAGGATTAGAACGACGGCGATCCCGTAGGTCCCGCCTTTGGCCACTGCCGCGTATTCGCGATGGCCGGCGAACAGCGTCTCCAGATCGTAGAGGCGGTTGACGGCGAACAGCAGCATGAAGATCAGCACCGTCAGGGCTGCGAAGACGACGGTGGGCCGCGTGGGCCCGGTGGTGGCCTCGGGCCAGAAGGCGCTTCTGTACCTGAAGGCAAAGCTGAGAGCCATGGCGGCCGCAAGCATCAGCAGGTCAGCCGCAATCAATCCCAGAGCCAGTAGACGTGAGGTCTTAGCCATTGATTCTCAAACCTGCCTCGATGGGCGGCGCGGCCGAATAGTCACTATGGGAGGCGGAGTTGATAAGCACTTTGGCCCCGCCCATGTCGAAATGGAAGTCCATTCGATAGAGCCCGAGCGATTCCATCTCGCCGCAGACCTTTTCGCGGAAAGCGGGCTCGCAATAGAGCAGGAGGAATCCCCCGCCGCCGGCACCGGCAACCTTGCCACCTATTGCGCCCTTATCGAGCGCCCTCTCGTAGATCTCATCGATGCGGGGATTAGTGACGCCGCTGGCCAGCCGCTTCTTTTGCTCCCAGGATTGACGCAAGATCCGGCCCAGGCGCGGCAGGTCGCCGTTCTCCAGGGCCTCTTTTGTCTCAGCGGCCGCCTCTTTGAGCCGATGCATGGCCTCTACAACCCTGTCATTGCTGTCGCGGGCGCCCTGACGTTGCTCCTGGAGGATGTCGGCGGCGCTGCGCGAGGAGCCGAGGAAGAAGAGGAGTAGACGCTCCTGCAATTGTTCGCGGGTGGCGGCGTCCAGGCGAAGCGGCGACACTTGAACGCCTTCCTTTCGGAAGTAGATGGCGTTGATACCGCCGAAAGCGGAAGCGTAGTGGTCTTGCCGTCCGCAGGGGCTCCCTAGCTGCCCGCTTTCGATGCGATAGGCTTTCTCCGCCACATCGGCCGCGCTGAGGCGTTGCCCGACCAGGGTGCTGAAAGCCTTCGTCAACGCCACGGCGACGGTGCTCGACGACCCTAAGCCCGTCCCCGGAGGGATCTCTGAAGCGAGGAAGACCGAAAGGCCATCGCTGACGCCGTACTCATGAAGGATTGCCCGCGGCAGGCGAAGGTCGCCGTCCCAGATCGGCTTCTCTTCGCCCAGCCAGCGGTAGAAGCAGCGGTAATCGGACGAGCCGATGTGGACTCCTTCGCCGCTGCTCGGGTTCAGAAAGGCATAGAAGTACTT
>JBEKXP010000230.1:0-2572 GCA_049511815.1 Dehalococcoidia bacterium | reverse complement strand
AACTTGCAGCGGGAGGCGCCTGATTAGCTTCCTCCCGGCAGAGGCGCAGCTCCTCCTCCGGGTCCTCCACGCCGACCTCGTTCGCCGCCCGACGCCGCGAGTGGATCCCCGCTTGCACCAGTCGCACCTCGTCGTCGACCAGCCGGCTGCGGTCCTCCGGCAGCACCGACCCCCAGATCACCCGCGCTCGATACGGCGCGTAAGAGACGCCCGTGAACTGCTCCAGCAGTCGCAGTATCATCTCGCAGCGCTTGCCGTAGGCGTTGCTCCGGATCAGACGCTTTCGCTGCACCTTCTTCAGCAGCGGGTCCATCTCCACGTTCAGCGCCACGCCCGATAACCCCTGCGTGTTCTCGCCGAACGCCGTCCGCGGCGACTCCCCCAGGTCGTGCAGCGTGCGGTAGATCAGGTCCACGTAGTCCACGTGCAGCTTCACGCCGCCGCCCTGCAGCAGGTCCAGCAGGTACGCCCGCGCCCGCTCCGGCAGCTCCCACACCGCGCCGGGCTGCACCGCGATGTCCTGCGACTCGCCGACGTTCTCCAGCACCGCAATCGGATTGCCCGAAAGCTCCAGGATCATCGAAAGCTGCGACAGCGCCCGGTTCAGCTCCCGCACCGACTCGCTGATCGCCGGCACGTCGGAAACGCCCCAGAACTGCTTCGGCTCGCGCAGGTTCGGGAAGACGACGAAGGGGATGAAGCCGTACGGGTTCGCCTTCTGGTCGATTAGGACGTTGTCGACCCACAGCTCGAACTCCTGCTCCGTCCACACCTCGACGATCTCGGAGCCGTTGGCGCGAGCCTTCGCCGGCGTGACGCCGTATAGCATCTGCACCTCTTCCGGCAGCAGCGTGTAGCGACTGGCGACGCGCCACACCCGCGACGTGTCGTCGCCCAGCCACCAGGCGAAGATGCCCTGCACGTCCGGCGTCGACACCCGCACGCGTCGCTCCGCCGTGTCCCACGTCACCTTGAACACGCCGTCGCCCAGCACCGACGCGTCCAGCTCCGTCTCCAGGTCCAACTGCGCGAGCTGGTTCGCCTCGTACACGTCCCGCAGCGCCTTCTCCGCCCGACGCGCCGTCGCCTGCGCCTCCGCCGACTCGTCCGCGAGCGCCGCGCTCATCAGGTAGTCGTCGTGCCCCTCCGACGGGTCGACGAAGAAGTTCATCGTCTGATTGGCGCGATAGGCGACGCGCGCGGACTCCGCCTGCCGCCAGAGCTCCGCGTACTCGTCCGAGCCGTCGCCGGCGTACATGCGCAGCCGGCCGCCGTTGACCGCCGCAAGCAGCGCGTACCCCAGCCGCGACTTGCTCTCCGCCGTAAAGCGGAGCGGCCGAACGACGTCCTGGCCCAGCGACGCCGCGAGCAGCCGCGACAACGTCTCGCCCAGGCCTGTCGCGTCCACCGCGACCCGCCGCACGCGCCACGCGCGTCCCAGCACGTCGACGAGGCGCGCGAGCAGGGAGTCGTGCGGCTCGCCCGTCCAGGCGTAGTGCTCGACGACCTCGATGCTCGGCTCCTGCACCAACGCGACCCGCGGCGGATGCGATACACGGGCGATGGTCAGCACCGTGGCGTCGCGACGCGGGGAGGCCGCCGCCGACGGCTCGAGCGCCGCCCCCGCGACGTCCAGCCCGGCGACGTAGGTTTCTCCAGCATTCGGCGTCGATTGCCGGCCGTGCGTGCCCTGGAGTTGCGCCCGCTGCTGCCGGTCGAACAGACGCCCGCCGCCGTGCACCGGGCGCAGGCAGTACTGCGTCAGGAAAAGGGGATGGCTCTCGCCCAGGCGCTGGCGCTCCGCTTCGACGAACCGCCCGTAGGCCGCGTTGTGCTGCGCCACCCGCTGCCAGTCGTACTCGAAGTGGCGGCGGACGCCGTCGCGACGTTCCGCTTCCAGGTTCGCCTGCTTCGCTCGCTCCAGCAGCGTGCGGTCGTCCCAGGCCGTGCCGTAGAGCACCGTCGTCGCGCCGGTCGAGGCCGCCATGGGGCGGAACTCCTTGTCGAACTTCTCCGCGTCGACGTCTTGCGCCTCGTCCACCTCCAGCAGCACCTGCGCCGTGTGGCCGACGACGTTGCTCTCGCGTTCCGCCGATAGGAAGACCTGCCGCGCCTTACCGACGCTTATCGCCCGCCCCTGCTGTCGCGTCGAGATCGCTGCCAGGCCCAGCTCGCCGAGCCGCGCCCACAGCCGTCGCATGCTTATCCGGCACTGCGGCTCGAACGTCGGCGCGCACTTCACGGACTCGACGTCGCGCAGCATGTTCGCTACCAGCAGGAACGCCTCCAGTTGCGCCGAAAGCTCGTTCTTGCCGCCCTGCCGGGCCATCTCCACCGATATCGTCAGGCCGCGATGGTTGAAGACGCTGTCCAGCACCGCGCGCGCCGCTTCGACCTGGTAGGGTCGCAGGCGGTACCGCTCCAAGGGCCGGCTTTCCGCGATGGCGACCATCAGCGCACCAGCCCCAGCACGAACTGCGTGATTACGACGCCGATGATGAGGAAGATGAGGCCGTTCACGCGCCCCTTCACCTCGTCGAGCTGCTTCTCCAGATTGCGCAACCGCTCTTCG
>JBEKXP010000229.1:0-2580 GCA_049511815.1 Dehalococcoidia bacterium | reverse complement strand
GAGGATGAGGATGTTCCCTTCGGCCCAAAGGTCGCGGGTCTGGTCGAAGAGGTCGGGCCAGACAGTGACTTCCACGCTGCCCGACAGGTCTTCGATGGTCGCGGCGCAGAAGGTCTTGCCGTCGCGGGTGAGGAGATTGCGCGTCGACGCGACCATGCCCGCCAGCACGACGTCGCGGCCGGCGAGCTCCAGCGTCACCTCGTTGCAGACGGCGGTCACGTGCTGCGAGAGGGCCGCGGCGGCGCCGGCGAACGGGTGCTCCGACACGTAAACGCCGAGCATCTCCTTTTCCCAGGCCAGCATCTCGGCGCGGTGCGCTTCCGCCGGCTCCAGCTCCAGGCCGGGCAGGGGCGTGGCGACGCTTTCGCCGAAGAGGTCGAACATCGTCGTCTGGCCGGAGTCGCGCATACGCTGCTCACGCTGGGCGAGCGAGAGAATCCGGTCGAGGTTGGCGAGAAGCGTGCCGCGGTCGCCCAGACTGTCGAGGGCGCCCGCCTTCGTCAGGCTCTCCAGCGCCCGCTTGTTGAGGTTGCGCAGGCCGGCGCGACGGCTCAGGTCTTCGATGGACGCGAAAGGGCCGCCTTCCCCGCGGACGGCGACGAGCCCTTCGACGGCACCGGCGCCGACGTTCTTGACGACCGCGAGACCAAACCGAATGGCGGGCCCTCCGCCGTCGAGGCGCTCGATCTGGAAGTTGACTCCGCTGCGGTTGATGTCCGGCGGCAGGACGGCGATGCCTAGCTTGGCACACTCGGCGACTGCGGCGGCGATGCGCTCCTGGGCGCCGGTCGGATGACTGGAGGCGAGCCTGAGGACCGCTGTCAGGTATTCGGACGGGTAGTTAGCCTTCAGGTAGGCGGTCTGATAGGCGATGGTGGCGTAGGAGACGGCGTGCGCCTTGTTGAAGGCGTAGCCGGCGAACGGCTCGATGAGGTCGAAGACCTGCTGCGCGTCCGCCTCGCCGTAGCCGCGCGCGAGGGCGCCGGCGATAAAGCGATCCTTCTCCGCCCGCATGACTGCGGCGATCTTCTTTCCCATCGCCTTGCGCATCACGTCGGCCTCGCCGAGGGTGTAGCCGGCGAACTTCTGGGCGATGAGCAGCACCTGGTCCTGATAGACGATGACGCCGTACGTCTCGTCGAGGATGTCCGCCAGGTCGGGATGCGGGTGCTGGATGCGGGCGCGGCCGTGCTTTGCGGCGCAGAACGTGGGGATGTGCTGCATGGGGCCGGGCCGGTAAAGGGCGACCATGGCGGCCAGGTCGGCGACGGAGGCCGGGCGCAGCTCCTGGATGTAACGGCGCATGCCCGGGCTCTCAAGCTGGAAGACGCCGAACGTCTCGCCCTGCGAAAGCATCTCATAGGTCTTCGCGTCGCCGTCCGGCAAGGCCTTGATGTCGAGGTCGACGCCGCGGGATTCGCGGACGATCTCGACTGCCTGATCGAGGATCGTCAGGTTGACCAGGCCGAGGAAGTCCATCTTGAGGAGGCCGATCTCCGCGACCTGCTCCATGGCGAACTGAGTCATCGGGATAGCGGTCTCTTCGCCGTTCGTCGCCTCGCCGGCTCGGGCGCCGCGGCTGGGCCGCTGGAGCGGCAGGTGCTCGACCAGCGGCTGGCCGGAGATGACTACGCCGGCGGCGTGTGTGCTGGCATGTCGGGCGATGCCCTCCAGCTTCTGCGCCGTATCGACGAGGCGCCGCACCTGGTCGTCTAGGTCGTAGACGCTGCGCATCTCCACGCTCTCGGAGAGGGCGCGCTCGATCGTCATGTGCAGAGCGTTCGGGATCAGGCGGGCGACGCGGTCGACCTCAGCGTAGGTCATGCCGAGCGCGCGGCCGACGTCGCGGATCGCCGCCTTGGCGCCCATGGTGCCGAAGGTGATTATCTGCGCCACGTGGTCGTAGCCGTACTTCTCGGCGACGTAGCGGATCACCTCGTCGCGGCGGTCGTCGGCGAAGTCCATGTCGATATCGGGCATCTCGCGCCGCTCGACGTTGAGGAAGCGCTCGAAGACGAGGCGATAGGCGAGCGGGTCGATATCGGTTATGCCGAGGCAGTAGAGGATGATGCTGGCGGCGGCGCTGCCGCGGACGCCCATCGCGATGGCCTGGCCGCGGGCGAAGAGGGCGAAGTCGCGGACGACAAGCATGTAGTTGGCGAAGCCGGTCTCGCGGACCACCGACAGCTCGTAGTCGAGGCGGCGCCGCGGCTCGTCGGCGTCCGGCGGATAGCGCCGGGCGAGGCCGTCGCGACAGAGCTCCGCCAGGTAATCGTCGGCGGTCATGCCGGGCGGGACCTCCGCCTGCGGCAGGTGCAGGTCGCCGAAGCGGAGGTCGAGGTCGCACATCTCGGCGATGCGGGCGCTGTTGTCGATGGCTTCCGGCGTCTCCGGGAAGAGATCGCGCATCTCCTGCTCCGACTTCAGGTAATAGGAGTCGTCGGGCATGCGGATGCGCTTCTCGTCCAGCAGCGAGGAGTTGGTGCCGATGCAGAGGAGGATGTCCTGCGTGGCGGCGTCGGCCTGATTCACGTAGTGGACGTCGTTCGTGGCGACCAGCGGGATGCCGGTCTCGCGGGA
>JBEKXP010000228.1:0-2597 GCA_049511815.1 Dehalococcoidia bacterium | reverse complement strand
CCTGCGCGCTCTCAACGGCGACGGCCTGGCGAACGCGCATCACCTGGAGGAGATAACCGCGCTCCTGCTTTCCCTAAACCGCATCCACCGCAGCCACGCCAGCGTCAAGTTCACGGGTATCTAAGGATGCCGCGAGCCGCCAAAGGGCCGCCGGAAGTGCGCGTCATCGGCATCGCCGGCATGCCCGAAGTTGCGCCCGGCAATGACCTCGCCGCGCTCATCCTCGACGCACTGGCCGCCCAGGGGACGACGCTTCAGGACGGCGACGTGCTGGTGGTCACGCAGAAGATCGTCTCCAAGGCGGAGGGACGGCTGGCCGAGCTGGCGACGGTCGAGCCGTCGGAGCTGGCGAAGCAATTCGCCCGTCGCTGGCGGAAGGACGCGCGGCAGGTCGAGCTGGTGCTGCGGGAGGCGAGGAGGGTCGTTCGGATGGACAGGGGCGTCGTGATCGTCGAGACGCATCACGGTTTCGTTTGCGCCAACGCGGGCGTCGACGCGTCGAACACGGGGCGTCCCGGCTTCGTGACCCTGCTTCCCGAAGACCCGGACGCGTCGGCGGAGCGGATCCGCGCCGAGGTTCAGCAGCGGACGGGCGCCAAGGTGCCGGTCATCATCGCGGACAGCTTCGGCCGGCCCTGGCGCGAGGGCATCGATCAGGTGGCGCTGGGCGTCGCGGGCCTGCTGCCGCTGCGCGACTACACGGGCGAGCGCGACCCGGACGGCTACGAGCTGCGGGTGACGCAAGTGGCGCTGGCGGACGAGCTGGCGGCGGCGGCGGAGCTTGTGATGGGCAAGCTGGACCGCGTGCCGGCGGCGATCGTTCGCGGCTATGCGGCGCCATCGGGCGCGGGCAGCGGGCGACAGCTCCTGCGCGACGCGGCGAAAGACCTCTTCCGCTAGACGGCGATGACCGAATTGGAACAGAACTCTCCCACGTTTGACGACCTGAGGCTGGAGCCGTCGCCGGTGCCGGGCGTGAGCCGCAACGTCTTCGTGCTGGGGCTCGTCAGCCTGGCCACCGACGTCGCCAGCGAGATGGTCTATCCGCTGATCCCGATCTTCCTGACCGTTACGCTGGGCGCGCCGGTGGCGGCGCTGGGCGTCATCGAGGGGATTGCCGAGGGCACGGCCAGCCTCATGAAGGTCGGCTCGGGCTGGTACTCGGACCGGCTTTCGATGCGCCGGCCACTCGTCGCGGCGGGGTACGCGCTGTCGGCAGTGGGCAAGGTGCTGGTGGCGACGGCGTTTCACTGGCCGCAGGTGCTCGTCGCCCGCACCGTCGACCGGTTCGGCAAGGGGGTGCGCACTTCGCCGCGGGATGCGCTCATCGCCGATTCCGCCCTCCCCGAGACGTATGGGCGCGCGTTCGGCTTCCATTCGGCGGCGGACACGGCGGGAGCGGTCCTGGGGCCGCTGATCGGCCTGGGCATACTGGAGATCGTCGGGCAGAACCACTTGCGGCCGGTGCTGCTCGTCGCGACCGTGCCGGGCGTGCTCAGCGTTGGGCTGCTGGCATTCGTGAAGGAGCGGCGTCGCGAGCCGAAGCCGGTCGAGAGCGCCGTCGCAAGGCCGAGAATCGACCTGTCGGGGGCGAGCCGGGTCTTCTGGATCTTCCTGAGCATCAGCCTCCTCTTCGCGCTCGGCAACTCCAGCGACACGTTTCTCATCCTGCGCGCGAAAGACCTCGGCCTGAGCCTGGCGGTCGTCATCCTCCTGTACGTGCTGTACAACGCGAGCTATAGCCTGCTGTCGCTGCCGGCGGGCATCGTCGCCGACCGGGCAGGCAAGCGGCGGCTGGTGACGGGCGGCTTCTTCATCTACGGGCTGGTGTACATGGGGTTCGCGCTGGCGGGTCAGGGGAGCTCGCTCTGGCCGCTCTTCCTGGTCTACGGCGTGTACATGGCGTTCACGGACGGCATGGCGCGGGCGATGGTGGCGGAGCTATCGCCGGAGGAGCGTCGGGGGACGTTTCTGGGGCTGTACCACACCGGTATCGGGCTGATGGCGGTTGCGGCGAGCGTGCTGGCAGGCGTGTTGTGGGACGTGGTTGGGAAGCCGGCGCCGTTCTGGCTCGGCGCGTCGACGGGGTTTGCGGCGGCGGCGCTCATGCTCACGCTGCCGGGAGGGCGCTCATCAGCACGGGCCAACGTTTGATTTGACCATTTGAATTCAGTTGTTTTTTTGTCGGCCTATCCGAATCTGAGGGAGGACGACGTGAATCTGGAGAGTTGTGCGAAATGCCGTCGAAAGAGCGTGTAAGCGGCGCTACAGGACGCGGGTGCGTCGGACTGGGCGGCTGGGGCAAGTGGGATCGGGTCGGCGCCATAGGGTCATGATAGCAGGGGAGGCGCCGGTTTGTGAGGGAGATGTGGCACATACGGATCGAGTATGGGCTGTAAGGCCTACTCCAAAGGGGCATTCGCCCGAAAGACGGAGCCGGGCTGCCAAGGCGTTCCGAGGGCCGGCAGGAGCCATCGGTCCACGCCGATCCAGCCCGATACCTTCCAGCCGAGGAGGATTAGCAGGGCGATCACAAACAGCACCGGGTTGGTGCTAGCCGAACCGGCGAGGAGATAGTTGAAGTTCATCGCGGCGCC
>JBEKXP010000227.1:0-2621 GCA_049511815.1 Dehalococcoidia bacterium | reverse complement strand
GCTGCTTGACGCGGTCCTGGTTCGCTTGCGGGAGGTCGATCTTGTTCAACGCGACGATGATCGGAATGCCGGCCGCTTTCGCGTGGTCGATTGCTTCGATGGTCTGCGGCATGACGCCGTCGTCCGCCGCCACCACGAGCACGGCGATGTCGGCGGCCCGACCGCCGCGCGCGCGCATGGCTGTAAACGCCTCATGGCCCGGCGTGTCGAGGAATGTTATGCGCTGACCGTTCACCTTAACCTGGTAGGCGCCGATGTGTTGCGTCATGCCTCCGGCCTCGCCGCCGGCGACGTCGCTCTCGCGAATGACGTCCAGGAGGCTGGTCTTGCCGTGGTCGACGTGGCCCATGAAGGTGATGACGGGTGGCCGAGGCTGGAGATTGTCCTCCGCCTCTTCCTGGGCCGGCGCGGGGCCTTCCGCGACCTCCGGACCGGCTGCCGCGACCGACGCCGAGACAGCGGGTTCCGGCTCGTAGTCGAGGTCGTGCGCGACGATGGCCGCGGTGTCGTAGTCGATCACCTGGTTAATGCTGGCCATCACGCCACTCTTGATTAGCTCCTTGATGACCTCCACCGGCGAAAGCTTCAGCAGCTCGCTGAGCTCCTTGACGGTCAGCGTCGTCGGTATCTTTACGGCGCGATCACCTTCCGCCGGAGCAACCGGGCGCGACGCAGCGACCGTCCTGGCGCTGCTAGCGTCGCGGTTTTGTGGTCTTCGCGGTCGTACGGGTCGCCTTTGCTGTCTTGGTCTAACGATCTTAGTTGTCCTCTTCCAGCTTTTCGGCAAACGCCTTGAGCTTGTCTTTATCCGCTTCGCCCAGCTTGACGCGGAGGGCGCGGGCGAGCGCGTCGCGCTTCAACGCTTCCTGCCAGCACTGACGCCGGCGGCAGAGATAGGCGCCGCGCCCGGCGGCCCTGCCCGTCGCGTCCACCTCGACGCCGCCTTCCGGCGTCCGCACGACGCGAATCAAGCCACGCTTGGCGCCCGTCGTCCGGCAGGCGACGCAGGTGCGCAGGGGCACGTGCTTAGGCCTGCTCTGAACGCTCGTAGTCATATTCCGTTGCGCTTCGTCCGGGCTAATAATCGAGGTCTTCGTCCTCTTCCTCGATGACCGGGCGTCGTGACTTCTTTCCCTTCTTCACCTTGGCGGGCGCTTCCAGCTCGCCCTCGTCTTTGGTTGCGCGGGCGCCCTTGCCTGCCTTGGCCTTCTTGCCCTTGGTCGGCGTCTCGACGACGGCAGTCGGCAGAATCTCCTCGGCGAAGCGGATGCTGGGCTTCCGCGGCTCAGCGGCAGCGGGCGCGGCCGCTACAACCGGCTCCGGCGCCTCGGCTATTACCTCTTCCGCTACAACCTCTTCCTGCTCGGCGAAGGCGAGCGCGGCCTCTTCTTCCGGCGGCAGGATCACCTCTTCCGCCGCGACGGGCTCAGCTCGCGCCTTCGCCCTGGTCTTGGCGGCGGGCTTCGGCGCCGGCTTCTCCTCGATCACCCTCTCCGCTTCGGCCACGACGCCGGCGGCGCGCTCCTGCTGGGAAATCGTTTCGCTGCGGATGTCGATGCGCCAGCCGGTGAGCTTGGCGGCCAGGCGGGCGTTCTGCCCTTCCTTGCCGATGGCCAGGGAGAGCTGGCGGTCAGGGACGACGACGGAGGCGGTGTTTTCCGTCGCGTCGACGCTGACGCCTAGCACCTGCGCCGGACTAAGGGCGTTGGCGACGAAGCGTCCCGCGTCGCTGTCCCACTGGACGACGTCGATTCGCTCGCCGCCCAGCTCGTTGACGATGTTCTGGATGCGGATGCCGCGCAGGCCGACGCAGGCGCCGACGGGATCGATGCCTTCCTGTGACGAGTAGACGGCGACCTTGCTGCGATGCCCGGGCTCGCGCGCGATGGACCGTAGCTCGACGGTGCCCTTGAATATTTCCGGCACCTCCAGCTCGAACAGGCGCCGTAGCAGGTTCTTGTGCGTTCGCGAGAGCGTCACCTGCGGGCCCTTGGCCGACTTGATGACCTCCAGGAGGTACAGCTTCAGGCGCTGGCCCGGCCGGTAGTGCTCCGTCTTCACCTGCTCCGACGGCGGCAGCACTGCCTCCGCCTTGCCCAGGTCGATGATGACGTTCTTGCCCTCGAAGCGCTGCACCATGCCGGAGACGATGTCGCCCTCTTTGCCCGAGTATTCTTCGTAGACAACCTCGCGTTCCGCCTCGCGCAGTCGCTGGAGGACGACCTGCTTCGCCGTCTGCGCCGCGATGCGTCCGCCGTCGTGGGCAGCGGTCTCGATATCCACCGTGTCGCCGAGGACGGCGTCGGGCTTAAGGCTTCGCGCCTCCTGCGGCGTCATCTCGATGCGCGCGTCTGCGACCTCTTCGACGACCGTCTTGCGCGTGTAGACGCGCACCACGCCCGTCTCGCGGTCGATGCGAACGACGACGTTGCTGGTAGCGAGATTATCTTTCTTATAGGCGGAAGCAAGGGCAGCCTCCACCGCTTCCAGAACCATCTCTTTCGGCAGGTTCTTTTCCGCGGCGAGCTGTGTTATCGCCATAAGAAAATCGCTTTTCATATTCCTCAGAACCCCTTAGCCGAACTAATGTCCGGCCAACAAAAAAGTGGGCTGAACCCACT
>JBEKXP010000226.1:0-2637 GCA_049511815.1 Dehalococcoidia bacterium | reverse complement strand
GCGTCGACATTACTCTCGCCGTCCTCGCGGAACTCCACCAGTCCAAGCGCGTTCTTGAGAGCGTAGTCAAGCATCTGAACCTGGGCTACGGCACCATCCCCGAGTACATCGGCAATCCCATCTTCCGGCAGGCCGTGGACGGCGAGATGGACCCAGACCTCGCGCAGCGCGTGGCCGAGAGCCTCGGTCTCGAACCGGTGCAGGCCGAGTGGGCGCTGGTCCGCCTCTCAATCGTCACCCACATCCTCAACCCGGGGCTGCTGGCCGTAGTGGCGCATGATGCGGGCGGAGAGACGACGCTTCTGCCGCCACCCTGGCACATCCGGGATCACCTGGCGAAGCATGAGGCCTTCTTGCGGGGCCACTTCTCCCACCTCAAGGATGAGGGGCAAAGGGCGGAGAAGCGTCTGACCGAGGCCAACCTCCGCCTGGTGGTCAGCGTGGCCAAGAAGTACAGAGGGCGCGGCATGTCGCTGCTGGACCTCATCCAAGAGGGGAGCATCGGCGTAATGCGGGCCGGGCAGAAGTTCGACTACCGCATGGGATACAGGTTCAGCACCTATGCTACGTGGTGGATTCGGCAGGCCGTTAGCCGTGGCATCGCCGACCAGGCCCGCACGATCCGCCTCCCGGCGCACATGGTGGAGACCAGCAACAAGCTGGTGCGCGTCAGCCGTAGCCTGGTCCAGGAGTACGGCCGCGAGCCGACCAGCGAGGAGATCGGGCGCGGGATGGAGATCGCAACGAAGAAGGTGCAAGAGATCATCAAGGTCACGCAGATGCCGGTGTCCTTGGAAACACCCATCGGCGAGGAGGGGGACAGCCACCTGGGCGACTTCATCGAGGACCGGTACGCCCTGACACCGTCGGAGGCCGCCTCTCACCAGTTCCTGAAAGAGCAGGTGATGGACGTGCTCGCCAGCCTTACGCCCCGGGAGAGCAAAGTGCTGGAGCTACGCTTCGGGCTGGAGGACGGCCGCAGTCATACGCTGGAAGAGGTGGGACGAGAGTTCCACGTCACCCGCGAGCGTATCCGCCAGATCGAGGCCAATGCGCTGCGCAAGCTGCGCCAGCCATCGCGCAGCGAGAAGCTCGAGGACTACCTAGAGTAGCTGGCCCAGGGCTCTTCCCGATGCTCCGACTTCCGCGTGGCGGCCGTTAGCACCGTTGACGCGCCCGGCGGATGCCCCTACAATCGCCGCGACGAGCGTTTTGCGTGGAATGTTGGCTCGACCTCGGGGCTGGTCAGGGGACTCGCAGGATGCCGCTATTCTCGAAGAAGCCAAGGGTCAACCTGGAGACGTTCTGCTCCGAGTTCTTCGATTCGCAGATTCTCGCCCCAGTGAACGCAGGGGAAGATGGTGCCGTTTTCGTAGAAACTCTCTTGGAATCCGTTGGAAGCGCTGATCCTTCGTTCGGGCGCGCGACTTTGCCCGCTTTTCGACGAGAGATCAACGCGCTCCACTCCGAACTGTTCGGCCTCGCGTTTGACTTAGTCGTGAAGAAGGCTCCTCTTTGTTTGGAGGTGAGTGCCCTGACCAAGCGGTACCTTGAGGAAAAGGGCGCAGCTGACATGTGGGCGGGTGCCGAAGTGTACAATCAGACGATTGCACGTTCCAGCCATGAGGTTTTTCAGCGGGAGCGAATTCGAAGGGCGAACATCACATTCGTGAACTCATTCCGCTTTAGAAGTGCAAAGAAATGGTACGAAGCCGCCACCACGGGTCATGCCTCGTTCGCCGGAACAGATCCAGAATGCATGGTTCGTGTCGCGAACCGTTTAGGCACTGAGGTGGCTTGGAGTAAGGGAATCACTCTCGCCATGCTGGTAGGTACGTTGCGTGAGCAACTCGGAGTCGAAGTAAATGCCGAGGCGCGCTTCCGCCTTCAGACTATCGTGTCCGGTCTGTACGAAGGCGCTCGGGAGACCGTTGCGTCAGTGTCCTTCGATGTCCCTCGTGGAGGATAATGCAGTCAATCAGATTATCGCTACACCGCGCGATCGTAGGACTGCATTAAGGCTGCGCTCTTGCTGGAACTAGCTTGGAAGCTGAAAGCCCGACTCCCAGTGGGATTGTCAACTTGGACGTGAAGGGATTCAAACCCTCGATTCACAAGCGCCCTGATATTAGGTAGGCGTTCTCTCGTGGACACTTTCACACACTACCGTCTTGGTCTAGCCGAGCAGCTACGGTCGCGAACGGCAGTGGCCAGTGGAGCCAGCGCCTTTTGGCGTACCAGCCGCCAGCAGGGCGGCGCCGACCGTTACTGCGCCCCTCTCGATGTCCTCTTCCGTCCCCAGCCCGCTACTGACAGTACGTCCGGGGCGGCGACGGCCAGTGGGCGAAGACCAGTTGGACGTCCCGAATGTCGATGTCGCCGTCCGCATCCACGTCGTAGGTCGCGTTGTATGTGAGTGGCGGCGACGGCCAGTGGGCGAAGACTAGCTGGACGTCACGAATGTCGATATCGTCGTCCCCGTCCACGTCGTAGGCGCAGTTGACCACTGTCACTTCAAGACACTGGGAAAACTCCGACGTGTTGTTCGACGGGTCGGTTGCCGTGGCAGTGATGAACAGCCCCTGTGCCAGCCCCGTCGGCAGCACGACGTTGACGGTCGCATTTCCGTCGGCATCG
>JBEKXP010000225.1:0-2671 GCA_049511815.1 Dehalococcoidia bacterium | reverse complement strand
CAACGGGCCGGAGAGACGCCGACATCCTCCACCAGAGACCTTGTCCGGTTCCCTCCGTACCTAAATTATACCATCCCGGCCTGCCCCCAATTCGCATGCTATAATCTCAACGATGGAGGCGTTTGACATCTCGATTCCGCTCCGGCCGGGGATGATCATCTACCCCGGCGACGCTCCCCTTCGCATCGAACGCTCCCACTCCATGGCCCGCGGCGACGCCTACAACCTCACCTGGCTGCAACTCGGTGCCCACGCCGGCACCCACGTCGACGCGCCGCTCCACTTCATCGAAGGCGCCGCCGACGTCACCGCCCTGCCGCTGGGTGCCCTCATCGGCGCCGCCCAGGTCATCGACGCCACCGCCGTCACGACCGACATCGACGCCGCGATCCTGCAGCGCCTCGACATTCCGCCGTTCGCCCGCCGGCTTCTCTTCAAGACGTCGAACTCCCTGCTTTGGGACCGGCCCGACTTCTCTACCGATTTCATCGGCATCACCGCCGATGCCGCCCGCCTTCTCGTCTCCAAAGGGATGGAGCTGGTCGGCATGGACTACCTCTCCATCGCGCCCAACTCCGACCCTGCCTCCACCCATCGCGTCTTCCTGGAAGCCGGCGTCGTCGTCCTGGAAGGCATCGACCTCCGTCACGTCCATCCGGGCGAGTACGAACTCGTGTGCTTGCCGCTTCGCGTTCCCGGCAGCGACGGCGCTCCCGCCCGCGCCGTTCTTCTTCGGCGCTAGGAGCCTCCTCGGCTGGCGCAGCCCCGGCCTCGTCCCCTTCATCCTTCCTTCATGCCGTCGAGGCAACGGATCACGATGACCGCACGTTACGGCGCCTACCATTGGAACTGAAGGCAAGTGAAAGGAGAAGCACGATGATCTACGTTTCCACGCTGACATGGAGGCGGGGCATAGCCGCCGAGAAGATGGACGAGGCTCTCAAGCGCCGCGCTGAGTACGAGTTCCCGAAGGGGCTAAAGCGATTGGGCGAGTACTGGCCTGCCGGCCCCATAATCGTCAACCTCATATTCGAAGTCGACAGCTTCGCGCCCGTCATGCAGTTCATCACCGATTGGCACGACGTGTTCGACATCGCCGTCTACCCGGCCACCACTGCCGAAGAAGGGCTCGCGCTGGGAGCCGAGGCGCTGCAGCGACGCAAAGCCGCCTAGCGTCCCAATCCCGCGCGCTGGACATAACAAGCGGCCGCTGCGTTTCCTCCGACCCGCAGGAGAAGGCGCAACGGCCGCCAGTTTTGCGGTCGCGTTCAACGAATGCACTGGTGCTATGCCGGCACTGACCTGCCCCGCGAACCGCCTTGACGCGGCGCCGCGCCAAGCGTAACATCCCCCTGATGCAGTTTGCTCTGGCGCTGCGGCGAGCGTATGAATCCGAACCTGAGTTGAGCGCACGGAGGTGCCGATCATGGCGGAGAGTACCTACAAAATCATAGAACTCGTGGGAACCAGCCCGGACTCGTGGGAAGCAGCGGCTCGCGGTGCGGTCGAGCGCGCCAGCAGCACGCTACGCGATCTACGGATCGCAGAGGTCGAGAACCTCGACATGACCGTCGACAAGAACAAGGTCGTCCTTTTCCGCGCGAGGATCAAGCTCTCGTTCAAGTACGAAGAAGCCTAGCGCCTCCGCGGCTGGCGGTAGGCGGCTCGTGCGCTAGGAGCCGCTGGCGGGCGCCTTAGCGTTGATTCCATTCCCAATCAACATAAGGAATGGCCGCTGCGTTCATCCCGCAACGGCCGTTTGTCGTCAGTGGTGGAGACGGGGGAGAATTGAACTCCCCGTCCAGAAGAAGAACGTCCTGAGTCTACTACAAGCTTAGCCGGCTGTTTGTTGTCGCGAGACGGGCTCCTGCCGACCGGATACCGCCCCACCAGTCGATGAGTCTTTAGCTACCCTTATCGACGTCCGGGCCGCTGCACTCCGGCATTGCGTCGCCGCTTCCCAGCCCACCGGAGCGAGGCCAAGAGCGACGTAGCCGCCGTGTTTAGGCGGCTAGGGCAAACTGTCGTTCGCCAGTTGTTTTTTGCCACCTGATTTTCGAGGGTGATGGCACCTCGGCTTGCAACTCAGACCCGTCGTTCCCTGTCGAGCCCTTTCGTCCCCGCATGCATTATAGCGCTTCCAGAGAGCCTTGCCTAGCGCCCGCTCCTGCTAATATCTGCTATCTCATTGCTCTGAAGGGATCCAGCCGCCGGAATCCGCCATGGCGACGTCGAAGAGCCCCGTAGCTGCGGGATTCATCCCGCAGACCGGATAATCCCTCGTCTGACGGCCAGCCTCGCCGAGGACCCGTAGCCGAGGCTTTCCATTCTCGGCGGCGAATCGCCGGCCGACATCGCATTCGCGAAGGCTGCGCCTGCCTGCCGGTAGGCAGGGGTTTCAACCCTCAGAATTGGTTATCATCCGGCCACTCGCCAGAGAAGATTTCCCCAAGAATGGTCGACGCCACCTAGCGCCGGATCGCCCGCTGCATCTGACGCTCCGCCTCCCGCTTCGCGATCGCCTCCCGCTTGTCGTGACTCCGACGCCCCCTCGCCAGCGCCAGCTCCAGCTTCGCGCGACCGTTCTTCAAATACATTCGGAGCGGGATCAGCGTCAGCCCCTTCTCCTCCAGCGCCGCGCTCAGCTCCCGCATCTCCGACTTGTGCAGCA
>JBEKXP010000224.1:0-2683 GCA_049511815.1 Dehalococcoidia bacterium | reverse complement strand
AGAGACCGACGCGCTCCATCCGCGCAGCCCCTACTCCGCGAGCAAGGCCGGCGGCGACATGCAATGCATCGCCTTCATCGAGACGCACCGCCTTCCGGTCGTCATCGCCCGCCCCTGCAACAACATCGGCCCCAACCAGTACCCGGAGAAAATGGCGCCGCTCTTCATCTCCAACGCCCTGGACGACCAGCCGCTGCCCGTCTACGGCGACGGTCGCCAGGTCCGCGACTGGCTGTTCGTGAAGGACAACTGCGAGGCGCTCGACCTGCTCCTGCACGAAGGCGTGCCCGGCGAGATCTACAACGTCGGCGCCGGCAACGAGCGCCCCAACATGGACGTCGTCGAAGCGATCCTCGACCGGCTGGGCAAGCCGCGCAGCCTCATCCGCTTCGTCGAAGACCGCCCGGGCCACGACCGCCGCTACGCCCTCGACTTCGACAAGGTCCGCGCTCTCGGCTGGTCGCCGCGCCACAACTTCGCCGCCTGCATCGACGAGACCGTCGACTGGTACGTCGCCAACCGGCGCTGGTGGGAGAAGATCAAGTCCGGCGCCTTCCGCGCCTACTACGACCGCCAGTACGCCGCCCGCCTCGCCTCCTCCAGCAGCGCTCCGCCCGCTGCGCCGGCCCCGGCCTGAGATGCGCATCTTCATCACCGGCAACCGCGGCCAGCTCGGACGGGAGCTCTTGTCAGCCTTCCCGAACGACGAAATCGACGGCGCCGACCTGCCGGAGCTCGACATCATCGACGAAGCCCTGACGCGCCGGACAATCGAAGGGGCTCGACCCGACGTCGTCATCCACGCCGCCGCGCTCACCGACACCCGCCGCTGCGAGGACGACCCCGACCTTGCGAATCGCGTCAACGGGCTCGGCACGCGCAACGTCGCTCTCGCCTGCCGCGACACGGGCGCCGCGCTCGTCTACGTCAGCACCAACGAGGTCTTCGACGGCACGAAGCGCGAGCCTTATGTCGAGTCGGACGCGCCGAATCCGATCAACGCCTACGGTCGCTCCAAGTTCGCAGGCGAAGAGCAGGCGCAAGCAATCGTGGAACGCCTCTACATCGTTCGGACGGCCTGGCTATACGGAGGTGCCCATCCGGGCGCCGGAGCCCGTCTGGGCGGTGGCGGGCGCGACTTCCCGTCGAAGGTGCTGGCCGCCGCGTCGCAGCAGCCGGAGCTAACGATGGTGACGGATGAGATCGCGACGCCGACCCTCGCCCGCGACCTGGCGGAAGCGATCGCGCGACTCGTCGCCACGGGCGCTTACGGCGTCTATCACTTCACCAACGCCGGCGAATGCTCTCGCTTCGACTGGGCGCGCGAGGTGTTGCGACTCGCCGGCCGCAGCGACGTCGCCCTCAAGCCGACGACGCTGGCCGAATACAAGCCCTACCCGTCGAAGCCGCCCTACACCGTCCTCCGCAACGAGGCGGGCGCTCGCCTCGGCATCACCCTCCGCCCCTGGCTCTCCGCCCTCTCCGCCCACTTCGCCTCACAAACGACGGCGCCCTCGTAGGAGCGCACCGCGATGCGCCCTAAGACGAATGTAGAGGAGGGCTTCAGCCCTTCACGTCGCCCTCGAGTCGCCGTCCTCCCCTCTTCGGATCCACCCTCGGCTCACTTGGCGCGGCCTGCCGGTATCCAACTACCACACGTGGAAGGGCTCACACACATTAACCTCGCGACATCTTGCGGGCGATGTGGTACTATCGTTGGGCCACTGCGGAGGTACTATGACTAATCCACTCCAAAAGGAATTTGAGTTCTATCTGAGCCATCAGGATGAAATGGTCGCGAAGTACGATGGCAAGTACATCGTCATCAAGGATGGCGAGGTGTTGGGCGCCTACGATGACGAACTTGCCGCCATCATGGAGACCCAGAAGTCGCACGAACTTGGCACCTTCTTAGTGCAGTTAGTGTCGCAGGGTCCGGGTGCCTATACCCAGACGTTCCATTCGAGGGCGGTGTTTTCATAGTACGCGACTTCGCAGCCCTTACGACGACCTCCAACCTCGGCCTGTTGAACGTCCTAAAGAACAGGTGCGGCGTTTGTCCAGCTTGGCTTCCCAGCAGCGGGATTGCGCCGCCGAAGATAGCAAGGTTTGACGCAATTTGGGATACGGGCGCCACGAACTCGGTAATTACTCAACCGGTGATTGATGGATGCGGGCTCATGGCAACGGGCATGGCACAGGTGCATGGCGTAACTGGTGTCAGCCTAACGGAGACCTTTTTGGTCAACATAGCCCTGCCAAACAATGTGATGTTCACGAGTCTCAGGGTCACCAAGGGCGACATCCAAGATGCGGATGTACTGATTGGTATGGACATAATTAGCCAAGGGGACTTCTCAGTAACCAATTGCGAAGGGTACTCCAAATTCTCTTATAGAACCCCTTCAATAGAGCACATTGACTACGTGGCGCAGGCCAAGGCGATGCGGCAAGCGCAACAAGCGCAACAAGCACAGCAACAACTGCAGAATCGCGCCGAGCGCCGAAGGGCCAAGAGAAACCGCCTCTGACCACCGCGCTTACGTATTCTCGCCCGCGATCCACTTGCCCGCCAGGCACGCCTCAGTTCATTCCATGTAGAGGCGGTTTGTCCGTCAGCAGGCTTGGCTTTCGCGTGCGATATTTGGAGCGGGTATCCTCCAATGCCCCTCCCCGAGGCATT
>JBEKXP010000223.1:0-2691 GCA_049511815.1 Dehalococcoidia bacterium | reverse complement strand
GCGCATCGCGACGCTGCAGGAGGCCGCGCTTGCGGGCGTTCTCCTCGGAGAAGACGGCGCGCTCGATGCCGGCGCTGATGTCGGCGAGCGTCTTCTCGACGAAGCCGGGTCTGTGGCGTCGAATATGGCCGATTGAGGCTTGATCGATGGTCATTCTTCGGCGTTCCTCCAGTCGGGCGGCGGCCCAGGCAGGAGCCAGCGGCCGAACTTCATCGCGCTGAAGCCGAGCAGCGCGAGGAGGCCGATGCCGGCAAGCCCCGCGATCTGGTAGCCGACGGCCTGCCGCCAGGCGGCGTCGCTATCGCTGATCCAGGGCGGCCGATAGGAGGCGAAGAGCGCGTGGCCGGCAGGACCGCCATCGGCCATGCCGCTCGGGACGCAGGCGCATTGCCTATTCACGGCCGGAAGCGCGTCGAAGAGGCCGGCGTCGCCCTGAGCGCGGGCCGCGAGCGCCGCCGTCACTTCGGCCTGCGAAGCGCTCGCCTCTTCGCCGAAGGCGTCGCCGGGCGCGATGAGGCCGACCGGCGCCCAGATCAGAAGCGCGGCGAGCACCATCACGATGGCGCGCGGCGTCGACGTCGCCTTTCGCAGCAGGAGGTACAGCGTGGGGAGGGCGAGTGCGGAGACGGCCGCGGAAACAATGACGGTCTGGGCGACGCCGTTCCAAGAAGCAATCGCCCAGTCGAGGCCGGCCCAACGGTCGAGACGCCCGTGGCCGGCGAGCAGGCCGGCGAGGAACAGGGCTGTCACCGCGATGCCGGTCAGTCCCGCAACCGCAATCCAGGGGCTCACGACTCGCTTCGATGCCCTCATCCGCACTATTTTCGGCTGGCCACGGGCCAGAATCTCCGGGAAGGACTTCTGAAGGTAGGCGAGCCCAAGTGCGGTCACGCACGCTTCGACGAAGGACGCGCCGAAGACGTAGGCGACGAGCATCGACGGGACCGCCGCACCGAAGCCGTAGGGGCTGTAGTTCGGGATGCCGTTTGTGCTGGCGATGTGCGGCTGGAGGCCGAGCTCGACGCCGACGAGGAGCGCAGCCACGGAGATGCCGATATACGAGCCGGCGGCTGCCGCCACGACGCGTCGCTGGGAGAGCATGTCGCTGCGGCCAGCGATGAGGCGATAGGTCAGGTAGCCGGTCAGCGGTAGGGCGACGGCCATGTTGAAGCAGTTGACGCCAATGGCCGTCACGCCGCCGTCGCCGAAGAAGAGCGCCTGGATGATCAAGGCGACGGAGGTCGACAGCACGGCCGCCCACGGTCCGAGGACGATCGCGACCAGGGTCGCGCCGACGGCGTGCGCGGTGGTGCCGCCCGGGACCGGCACGTTGAACATCATGATGGTGAAGGTGAAGGCGGAGAAGACGGCCAGCAACGGAACAGTCCGGCCGCCGACGGCCTTCTTCACGCGGGCTGACGCCACGAGCCAGAAGGGCGTCGCTGCGACGTAGCCGACGCCGCAGGTCAGGGGGCTGAGATAGCCGTCGGGAACGTGCATGGCATCCCTTTCGTCCGCAACGCGTCGTCACGGCGACGGGCGCGGTGGCTAGTCTGTAGCGTTTGCCTCGGTGCAGTCGCGGCAGAGCCCGAAGATCGCCAGATGGTCCATCTCGACGCGAAAGCCGTAGTCTTGGTGGAGCCGAGAGGCCATGTCTTCGAGGTACGCCGTGTCGAGCGACAGCTCCGCGCCGCAGCGCCGGCAGACCAGGTGATGATGCGGGTCGGAGAGGCGCCACTCGTAGCTGTACTCGCCGCTGCCCATGTCGGTCTCCGAGACGATGCGCAACTCTTTGAGGGCGCTCATCGTCCGATAGATCGTGGATACGTCGACGTAGGGGTATTCTTTGCGGACCTCGGCGAGGATCTCGGCGGCGGTCAGGTGGCCTTCGCGATGGCGGAGGATCGAGAGGATCATCAGTCGCTGCGGCGTCGGCCGCTGACCGGCCTCACGCAGCAGTTCGACGATTTCCGACTCACAGCTCACTTCGATGCTCCTGCAACTGGTTGCAACTGCATCGTATCGCGCGGGCGTGGGCCTGTCAACGCGCGGGGGCGACGTCGGTGGACGGATGGCCGAGGGAGGCTAGTGCGGCAGCGAGTCCTTGATGTTTGCCGGAATCTGTCCGTACTCGCTCTCGAAGCGCTCCAGATACTCGCGGCGGCCGTGGAGGAAGTCCTCGACCTTCTTCGAGAGAAGCGCCCGGTCGGGGAAGAGCGGAGCCGCGCGCATGTAGTCCAGGTTGGCGCGGTCGCAGCGGACGGGGAAGTGGTAGCCGAGGTGGTCGGGCTCGGAGCTGAAGATCATGACGTTGCGCAGCATGTCGTTGTAGGCGGAGAGCGACTGCCGCAGGTCCACTTTAGTCTCGTCTTCGCCGATAGTGCCGGTGTTGGCGAGATAGCATTTGAGGCTGTTGCGCTTCGCCACCTCGTAGAAGATCAGCGCGTGCTCCAGGCGGTTGCCGGTCACAAACGGGTCGAGGAAGAACTCGCGCTTGAACGTGCCGGCTTCCTCAGGGTTGCCGCCGGAGCTTTCTATGGACTCGCCGTAGATGAGCTGCATCGTCATCTGCTCCGGCGTCAGCCTGGAGAGGACGTTGGTCAGCGGATTGCGCGTCAGGAACAGCAAGTTGTCGACGCGGCCGGCGCGCAACGTCTGGCTGGCGATCTCGAGGTTCGACCTGGCGATGAC
>JBEKXP010000222.1:0-2697 GCA_049511815.1 Dehalococcoidia bacterium | reverse complement strand
GCCCAGCCCAACATTACCGCGCGCATGTTGACCGAGAGCACCGAGCAGATCATCTGGGCGGTGAACGACACGCCGGAGCGCGCCAAGAAGTGGACCTTCAACTATTGGGACGCGAAAGAGCTTGCCGGCGGCCGCCAGATGCGCAACCTGTGGGAGTTCGCCGTCACGCCGAAGAGCGAGCGTGTGAACGGTGGGCACCCCTCCCAGAAGCCACTTGCGCTGGTCGAACGGCTCGTCCTCGTCGCGACGCGACCCGATGAGCTACTGCTAGACCCGTTCGGCGGCACGGGCACGCTGGCCGTCGCCGCTCGGAAGCACGGCCGTCGCTGGCTGCTTATCGAGAGCGAACTGCAGTACGTCGAAGCCGCCAGACGACGGTTGGAAGAACTGGAGAAGCTCTAGCCCTTCGATTCCTCCGCGTATTGCGCGACGGCGCAGCGCGCGGCAACCCTCTCCGCAAGCTCCGTGAACGTTTTCGCTGCCGGCGAGTCGGGCGCCGAGTCGACAATCGGCATTCCGCCGTCCGCCGCCGTCCGCGTCTCCAGGTCGATCGGTATCTCGCCCAGAAACTCCAGCCCCAGCTCGTCGGCAATCGTCCGGCCGCCGCCGTGCCCGAAGATGTCGGTGCGGCTGCCGCAGTGCGAACACACGAAGTAGCTCATATTCTCGATGACCCCGAGAATCGGCGCGTCGACCCGGCTGAACATCGTCACCGCCTTGCTCGCGTCCTCCAACGACACCTCCTGCGGCGTCGTGACGATAATCACCCCCGCCAGCGGCACCGCCTGCGCCACGCCTAGCGACGCATCGCTCGTGCCCGGCGGCAGGTCGACCAGCAGGTAGTCCAGCTCGCCCCAATCGAGCTCATGCAGCAGCTCCCGCAGCGCCTTGTCGATAAGCGGCCCCCGCCAGATGACCGCCGACGCCTTCGGCAGAATGAAACCCAGCGAGCAGACCTTGACGCCGTACCGGTCGATTGGGACCAGCGGCTGGCCGGACTCGGCGAGGAAGCCCGAAGGCAGCCCCATCATCAGCGGCACGTTCGGGCCCGTAACGTCGGCGTCGAGCAGCCCGACGCGCGCGCCCGCCTTCGCCAGCGCGACCGCCAGGTTCACCGCCACCGTCGTCTTACCGACGCCGCCCTTGTTGCTGGCGACGGCGATGACGTTCCGCACGCCCTCTATCGGCTGCGGCCCGCCTCGACCCGCGAAAGCGCGCACGTCGGAGTCCATCGCGACCTTGACCGACCTCACGCCCGGCACCACCTTCAAAGCCTGCATCACGTCCGCCTGGATCGCCTCGCGCAGGGGGCAGGCCGGCGTCGTCAGCACGATCCGCAGCGACACCTCGCCGTCCTTCACCTCGACGTCGTGCACCATGTTGAGCGACACGAGATCGCGGTTCAACTCCGGGTCCTTCACCTGCCGCAGCGCGTCGATGATCGCCTCTTCGGTCGGATTCTCTTCAGTCATCAGCCTGGCCTTTCGCGGAGAGTGTGCTCTAATTATAGCCCTTGCGGCCTCTCCACTCGTAATTCTCCATTTAACAGCCAGTTAACACACTTGGTACAGTTTTTTTGCTCCATTGCTTGACAAGGCAGTCAGAGCGATGCTAATCTACTTTGATGCCTGAGGAGGTGAAGGCAATGACAATGAAACGAGCAACGGTAACTAGGGATAGATTCCGTCACCCAGAACCGGCCATCAAAGAACCGGTGCAGATTATCGGTGGCGACCCCGACTGTGTTCACCACTGGCTTATCGATAGCCCGGCAGGCGCCATAAGCGCCGCCTCCTGCAAGATTTGCGGCGCGCGTCGCGTCTTTAGCAACTACGTGTCCGACTTCATCTACGAAGGAGACTCCGCGGACGCTCTGCCGCAGGCCGGCTGGAAGAAGCCCGTCACCGAGCTTGTGAAGCCCGACAGCGACGGCGGCGGCGAGTCCGCTCCGGGGACAGAAGGCGACTACTAGGCGTCAGCAGCATAAACGAAGATATCGCGTAGATCTGGGCCGTGTTCAGCCATCGTGGTTGGCACGGCCTGGACTCTTTTCATCAAGTCCGAGGTGCCCGAGCGCTGGCGGCTGTCACGCTGATGCGGCATTGATTCATTGCTTCATCCGTAGCCGAGACTTTCCAGCCTCGGCGTCCAGATCTTTTACCTCCCTATCTTCCCAACTAGCCACTCTCGCAGCAGCCGACGCAGCTCCTCCCGACGCTGTCGGAGGCTGTGCTTTGCGCCCCGAAGAATGACCAGCTCCTTCGGCTCCCCCGCGCGCTCGAAGACGTACCGCGAGCATCGCGGCGGCAAGCGCGTGTCCAGCTCGCCGTGCACCAGCAGAATCGGCCTCGGCGCGATTCGACCCACCAGCGCCGTCCCGGCCGTCTGCGTGCTCAGCGTCACGGCCGCGTTCACGTCTTCGGATAGCGCCGCCGCGTTTATCACCACCGCGCCGCCGTACGAGTGCCCGACGAGACCGATCCGTCCGGCGCCTTCGCGCTTGAGGAACGCAACGCCAGCGAGAACGTCGTGCGTCCCCTCCCCGACGTCGCCCGGCGCCCGGTGCAGCCGAAAGTCCAACCGCAGTGAGCTAATCCCGGCCGCCGACAGATCCTCCGCCAGCGTCGCATAGATGCCGTTCGCCGGCCCGTCGAAGCCGCCGTCCGTCCCGCCGACGAACACGACCGCGCCGTCGCC
>JBEKXP010000221.1:0-2749 GCA_049511815.1 Dehalococcoidia bacterium | reverse complement strand
ACGGACTCGAGCTTGCGGCCCAGCTCTTCGCTGATGACCTGGGCGCCGGTCAGGGCGGCGACGTCGCCGAGGTTCTCCTTGCGGCGGTCGCCGAAGCCGGGCGCCTTGACGGCGACGACGTTAATGGTGCCGCGTAGCTTGTTCACGGCCAGGGTCGCCAGGGCTTCGCCATCGCAGTCGTCGCAGATGAAGAGGAGGTTCTTGCTCACCTGGAGAAGCTTCTCCAGCAGCGGCAGGATGTCGGCGATGGCGGAGATTTTCTTGTCGGTGACCAGGATGTAGGCGTCCTCGATCTCCGCGACCATCTTCTCGGGGTTGGTGACGAAGTAGGGCGAGATGTAGCCGCGGTCGAAGGCCATGCCCTCGACGTACTCGACCTCGGTAGCGATGCCCTTCGACTCCTCGACGGTGATGACGCCGTCCTTGCCGATCTTTTCCATGATCTCGCCGATTAGGTCGCCGATGACCTCGTCGTTATTGGCGGAGATGGAGGCGACCTGCGCCATCTGCTGGCGGGTCGTGACCGGCGTGGCGTTCTTCTTCAGCGTGTCGATGATGGTCTGAGCGCTGTGCTCAAGGCCGCGCTTTAGGGCCATCGGGCTGGCGCCGGCGGCAACGTTCTTCAGCCCTTCCTGGACGATGGCCTGGGCGAGCACCGTCGCGGTCGTCGTGCCGTCGCCGGCGATGTCGTTAGTCTTGGAGGCGACCTCTTTCGCCAGTTGGGCGCCGATGTTCTCGAAGGGGTCTTCGAGGTCGATGTCCTTGGCGATAGTGACGCCGTCGTTGGTGATGGTTGGGGCACCGAACTTCTTGTCGAGGACGACGTTGCGCCCCTTGGGGCCGAGGGTGATCTTAACGGCGTCGGCGAGGGCGTCGATGCCGTTCTTGAGCGACTGACGGGCTTCCTGGTCGAAGCGTAGCTGCTTTGCCATAGGTTCTCCTTTGGATGGGTGTAGGTGCTTGAGTTTGCGGGCTATGCCCGGCGGCAGGCAGTCGAGCCTACCAGCAGGCGGGCTTTAGCACTCTTTGGGGAAGAGTGCTAACACTATATATTTAGCGGAGTCGGCGTCGAAATGCAAGTGGCGGTCGGCGGATTGTTGGAGGCGATCCGCTCTGCTAGAATTGCGGCAGAAGGCATGACGCCGAGGAGGTAGCACCATGGTCATCGTCTTGATCGTCATCGTGGCGATTGTCGTGCTGGCAGGCCTGATCCTGCTGGGCATCTACAACGGGCTCATCAGGTCGCGAGTGCGCACGCAGGAAGCGTGGTCCGGCATCGACGTGCAGCTCAAGAAACGCGCCGACCTCGTCCCGAACCTGGTCGAGACGGTGCGCGGCTACGCGGAGCACGAGCGCGGAACGTTCGAGGCGGTCACCAACGCCCGCGCAGCCCTCCAGAACGCCACGGGTCCCGCGGAAGCGGCGGCGGCCAACAACATGCTCACCCAGACGCTGCGGTCGCTGTTCGCGGTGGCGGAGAACTACCCGCAACTACGCGCCACAGAGAACTTCCAACAGCTCCAGAGCGAGCTGACCGACATCGAGGAGAAGATCGCTTACGCGCGCCAGTTCTACAACACGAACGTGAACGATTTCAACGCCCGCATTCAGGTGATGCCAAACGTCTTCATCGCGAACATGATGGGGCTGAAGCCGTTCGAGTTCTTCGAGGCGGAGGAAGAGGCGCGCGAGGTCCCGCACGTGGCCTTCGGGCCGCCGACGCAGTCGGGTTCGTCGTCGGGGCCGCCGACGCAGTCGCCGGGCTCGTCGTCCGGACCGCCGGCACAGCCACCGACCGAGCCGCCGTCAGGCCCGCCGACGCAGCAGTAGCGGCGCCGCATGTCCGATCCACAGCTACAGCCACAACCGCAGGCACAGCGTCCGGTCCTCGTCTACAACGAGATCGGCGCAAACCGGCGGAACACGTTCCTTCTGCTGGTGGCGTTCATCATCGTCATCGGCGGTGCGCTGGTCGGGGTCGGCATCGCGCTGGGGCTGCCGTACGCCTTCGCGCCGTTCCTCATCGTCCCGGCCATCATCTACGCCATCTTCAGCTATTACAGCTCGACGAACGTGACGCTGGCGATCTCGCAGGCGCACCCGGTGACGAAGGAAGAGGAGCCGGATTACTACCGGACCGTCGAGAACCTGTGCATCGCCGCCGGCCTGCCGATGCCGAAGCTGTACGTTATCGAGGACCGGGCGCCCAACGCCTTCGCGACTGGCCGCGACCCGAATCACGCGGTCGTCTGCGTGACGCGCGGTCTGCTGCAGAAGATGGACCACCTGGAGCTGGAGGGCGTGATCGCGCACGAGCTGTCGCACATCGGCAACTACGACATCCGGCTTATGACGGTGGTCGTGGTGCTGATCGGCGTCGTGGCGCTGCTGTCCGACTTCATGTTCCGCTTCACGATCTGGGGCGCCGGCAGTCGCGCGGGCAACCGGGGTCGCAACGGCGGCTCAGCGGTGATCATCATCTACGCCGTCGCGCTGCTGGCGGCGATACTGGCGCCGATCGCGGCGACGCTCATCCAACTGGCGCTGTCACGGCAGCGGGAGTACCTGGCCGACGCGTCGGGGGCGCTGCTGACGCGCTATCCGGAGGGGCTGGCGAGCGCACTGGAGAAGATCGAGAAGGACAACGAGCCGCTGGCGGAGGCGAACAAGGCGACGGCGCACCTGTACATCACGAACCCGCTGAACGAGCACTCGAGCTGGCTGAACAACATGTTCTCGACGCATCCGC
>JBEKXP010000220.1:0-2774 GCA_049511815.1 Dehalococcoidia bacterium | reverse complement strand
GATGGGCGGCAAGAAGCGCTTCTTTTGCTCTTCCGTCCCGTGGACCATGATGCAGGGGCCGATCATGTGCACGCCCTGCCCGTCGAGGATGCGGGCGCCGACGTAGGACATCTCCTCGCGCAAGATGATCTGCTTCATATGCGTGGAGCCGCCGCCGCCGTACTCCTTCGGCCAGTGCATTGTGCGCCAGCCCTTATCGGCCATCTTCTTCTCGAAGGCGCGCGCCTGCTCGAACACCTCCGGGTCTTCGACGTCGATGTAGCCGAGCGTCCACTCCTTGCGCAGGAACTCCCGTACCTCCAGTCGAAAGGCCTCTTCTTCTTCCGTGAACTTGAAGTCCATACTTAAGCCCCCTCTTCACTAGGACTAACTGGTTGTCTGGCGTGACTCAATGGGATATCGCTTCTCCTTTCCCGAGGGCCTGATGCCCCCGCTATGGCAAATTGCCGCTTTATGTCGACATCCCTTCCATTGAGGAGGGGACGATTGGCAGATGGTCGTAGGGCAACGTTGCCGTGATTGATCGGAGCCGGCCCTCCGGCTGGTCCGCCCGCACTGAGTCGATGAGCATTCGCACCCACGTCTCCACCCCCTGGCGCGTGAGGTCGGCGTCGAAGCCGAGCAGGTGTCTGGCGTCCAGCATCAGGCCCATGCCCAGGAAATGCCAGGCGAAGGCGCGCGCATCGACGTCCTCTCGCACCAGGCCGCGCATCTTGCCATCCTCCAGCAGCTCAGCGAAGAGGTCGACGAACGAGGAGTAGTTCTCCCGCAGAGCCTGTCTGATCTCCGGGTCGTCCGCTTCGACGAGCGCCTGGAACTGCAGCTTCATGACGGCGGAATGGCTCTTGAGGCTGTCGTAATAGCCCACGCCGATGCTCCAGAGCGTCTCCAGCGGATCGTCCACCTCCGACGCGATCCGCTGCCAGCTATCGATGAGCTTGGGCGCGGTCGTCCGGAGCGTTGAAAGGAAAAGGGCTTTCTTGCTGGGGAAGTAGCGGTAGAGGGCGGGCTCCGAGATATCGGCCGCCCGGGCGAGGTCCGCCGTGCTCACCTTCCAGTAGTTGGAGGCGGCGAAAGCGGCGCGTGCGCTCTCGATGATGCGCTTCTTGCGTTCGCCGGCAGGTAGCCTTCTTGCTCGCGTGGTCATTTGTTAGTGAACACTCACTACAATCAGCCTGAGAGCGTAGGAAAACTACCATGTAACCCGTCAATCGTCAAGCGCGCGTGCGCCGAGCGCGGGGGTTGTCAAGAAATACGCCCTTCGCGGGGCGAGGTAAGGCCAGATGTTGAACACGGCCGACGACCCCTCGCCTGGAGCCATCGAGCCGGATTTGGCGACCTCCTGACGCGCATTCGCTCTCAGCCTCGGCCAACCCCAATACGCACCACGCTCCTGGGCGACCGTACGCCTCTTGCGACAACGAGGGCCATCAGCGATAGTGCTCGCGTGCAAAACACACCGATAGGCTCTCGCCGGCGAAGGATTCATCTGGCGCCGACAACGACGGCCGGACTCTGGGCGGCATGGCTGTTGGCTGGGTTCGTAGCGGGCGTGGTGGTCTACGGGAGTCTCGCCGCGGCCTATCAAATCATCACAGGAGATGAAGCCTTCGACAACTTCAGGGTGCCGTTAGTGGCTGTGTTAGTGACGACGGAAGTGGCAGGGGTAGTCGCAGGAGTGGCGGCGGCTCTTGCCGTCTTTCGTCGCGGCGAACGGTCGGTTCTAGGGTTTCTTGGGCTCATTGTCTTGGTCATCACACCCATCGTCATTGTGTTTGGCTCGCTCAGCGGGTAGTAGGCCCGCCTGCTCGTTCCGATTGACGACCCCGCCTCCGCCCACCGGCTGCGATTTCCCCGACACCCCGACGCCGTATATGGGGCCGAACGGCAAACGGACTTTTAATCCGGGAGTCGAGGGTTCGAATCCCTCACGGCCCTCCAGACCGCTTTTCTAGCGCTGCCAGCGCTGACCCCTTATCCCTCTTCCGCCTCCCGACGCCGCTCTTCGTCCTCTTGCGCCGCCTCCACCTCCGCCTCGAACGCCTCCTCGGGCGACCTCTCCGGCGCCTCGGGCTTCGGCATTCGCGCCTCCAGCCGCGACCCCAGCAGCGCGTAGAAGTTCACTCCCAGGTAGTGCAGCGGTTTCGAGTCGTCGTCATCGCCGAGCAGCCACGTCCCGTCGAACGCCTCCGCTTCCGCCTGCGCCGCCAGCACCTGACCCACGAACAGCACGTGGTCGCCCACCCGCAGCGCGTCTTCGACGCCGCACTCCACCCATGCCACGCACCCTTCGATGAGCGGCGCCTCCACCCGTAGCGCCTTGAACGTCGGCAGCTTCGTCAGCTCCAGCTTGTCGACGTCTGCGCCGCTGACGCTGCCCAGGTATTGCACGTGATGCAGCAGACGACGACCGGGGATGCTCAGCGCGAACTGCTCGCTGTAGCGGATCATGTCGTAGCTGTGGCGTGACGGGCTGATCGCCACGCCGACCAGCGGTGGCTCGAAGCTCAGCGGCGTCACGAAAGCTGCCGGCATAACGTTGTTCTTCCCGTGCCAGGCGCTCGTCACCAGGGTCACCGGCCCGCCGCTCAGCAGCCGACGGGCGTCTGCCTCCGCAACCGGCCGTCTCATTTCGTCTTCCCTTCGTCGCTTTCCGCGAGCCCCTCGACCGCCTGCCGGTCCGCCGCCGAGAACGCGCAGAGCGTGCTCTCGACGTCCGGGTACTCCGCCATCGCCCGCGCCATCGCCTGCGCTACCTCCCGCGCCGGCACACC
>JBEKXP010000219.1:0-2795 GCA_049511815.1 Dehalococcoidia bacterium | reverse complement strand
ACGATGATTCGTATCTCGCGACCGGCCTGGATGGCGAACGCCTTCTCCACGCCCTTGAACTCGTGCGCGACCGCCTCCAGCGACTGCATTCGCTTGATGTAGTGCTCCAGCGTCTCGCGCCGCGCGCCGGGGCGGCCGCCGCTGACGGAGTCCGACACCTGAACGATGACCGCTTCAACCGACTGCGGCTCCTCCTCTTCGTGGTGTGCGGCCACGGCGTGCACGACGGCGGGGCTCATGCCGAACCGACGCAGCAGGTCCGCGCCAAGGAGGGCGTGTGTGCCCTCGATGTCGTGGTCCAGCGCCTTGCCGATGTCATGCAGGAGGCCGGCGCGTCGCGCCACGCGCACGTCGGCGCCGATCTCGTCCGCGATCATGCCGCAGACGTGGGCGCACTCGACGGCGTGCTTCAGTTGGTTCTGGCCGTAGCTCGTCCGGTAGCGCAGTCGTCCGAGCGTCTTCAACAGCTCCGGGTGCAGGCCGGGGCAGCCGGCGTCGACTGCCGCCTGCTCGCCGGCCAGCTTGATGTCGGCGTCCACCTCCTGGCGCGCCTTTTCCACCACCTCTTCGATGCGAGTGGGGTGAATGCGGCCGTCCGTTACCAGACGCGTGAGGGCGACGCGCGCAATCTCACGGCGCACCGGGTCGAAGGCGGAGAGCGTAACCGCATCCGGGGTGTCGTCGATGATGAGATCGACGCCGGTGGCCGCCTCCAGGGCGCGTATGTTGCGCCCCTCGCGACCGATGATGCGGCCCTTCATGTCGTCGCTCGGTATGGGGACCACGCTGACGGTGGACTCCGAGGTCACGTCAGTGCTGAGCCGCTGCATTACGGCGACAAGCAGCTTGCGGGCGCGCTCGGCGCCCTCTTCTTTGACCTCCGCCTCTATCAGTTTCACCCGGCGGTTGGCTTCGGTCCGGACCTCCTGCTCTACTTCTGAGAGGAGGATTTCGCGGGCCTCCTGGCTGGTGAGGCCGGATACTCTCTCTATTTCTGCTAACTGCTTCTGGTGAAGCCCCTGGAGCTCCTGCCGTGTTTCCTCCAGCGCCTTCTCCTGGTCGGATAGGGCGTTGGTGCGACGCTCCAGAGCCTCAATCTTGCGATCCAGGCTCTCTTCTTTTTGAGTGAGGCGTTGTTCCGTTTTTTGCAGCTCCGAGCGACGTTCCCTCAGATCCCCTTCGCCCTGAGCTCGGACGCGAATAGCCTCCTCTTTGGCTTCTAGTAGGATCTCCTTTTGTTGTGTCTGTGCCTCCGAAAGGATCTTGGCAGCGTTCCGCTCCGCCGCGGCAATCTGCGTCTGATTGATCCTGAGCCGTATGTTGTATCCAACGAGAGCCCCGACCGCCAGCGCTAGAATCCCAACGAGGATAATCGCGATGGCTGCGGGCATTGTCACCTCGCTTTCCTGTAGCTAAATCGATAAATTGTGAAGGTTCAGAAGGTGAACTTCTGCCCCTCATGATAGGTCTCGCCGGTGGCTCTGTCAAGGAAAGCGGGGCTTGCTGGAGGCGGCATAAGGCGCGCTTACGAACGGGCGTCACGGCCCATTTCTCGCCAGCAGCGCTCCAGTGTCCGGCGCACCGTCTCGTAGCCGAAGCCGCGACGCGTCAGGAAGCCGCCCAGTCGCCGCCGGAAGCCGTCGTAGTCCTCGGCCGCCAGCGCCTTCAGCCGCTTCGACGCCGCCCGGTATGCTGACTCCTCGTCGTCGAGGTCGTCCACCGCTGTCGACGCCGTGTCCGCGCTGACGCCCTTGTAGAGGAGCTCGCTGCGGACCAGGCGCCGGCTGCGAGGGCTGAGATTGGCGCGGCTCTCTCGCCAGTACTCCGCGAAAGCAGCGTCGTCCAGGTAGTGCGAAGCCAGCAGCTTCGCGACCGTCTCATCGATTACTTCGGGCGAGGCGTTGAGGCGACGGAGGCGCTGTCGCATCTCCTTCTCGCTGCGCGGTCGGTAGGAAAGGAGGTGGATGGCGGCGTCGTAGGCGGTGCGGCGTTCGTCCTCGGCGCGCAGCTCCTGCAGATCCGCCTCGTCGATGGCCGTGCCGGCTTGTAGCCCCGTCTCCAGCGCGAGGCTGCGCCCCAGCGACAGCGCGAACCGCCCGTCGACGAAGACGTTGACGCGCCGTCGCCCTCGCTGCCGTTCGACGCTGGTGATAATCACGAGTGCCTTCCTTGAAGTGAAAAGGGCCGTGCCTAAAGGCCCGGCCCCTCACCCCATAGTCACAAGTGGCCTATAGCGACGGTTCCGCCGCTTCTTCCAGCTCCGGCTCCGGCGCCGCGACCCCGTTGCCGCTGCCGCTCCTGATCTTCGACTCGATCTCCGCCGTCAGCTCCGGGTTCTCGCGCAGGAAGTCCTTCGCATTCTCGCGCCCCTGGCCCAGGCGCTGCTCGCCGTAGCTGAAGAAAGCGCCCATCTTCTTGACGATGCCCATGTCAGTGGCCAGGTCCAGGATGTCGCCCTGGCGGCTGATGCCCAGGTCCTTGCCGACGAACATGATGTCGAACTCCGCCAGGCGGAAGGGGGGCGCGACCTTGTTCTTCACGACCTTCGCCCGCACGCGGCTGCCGATGAACTGCTGCCCCGACTTCAGGCTCTCGATGCGCCGCAGGTCGATGCGAACGGAGCTGTAGAACTTGAGCGCTCGACCGCCCGGCGTAACCTCCGGGTTGCCGAAGACGATGCCCACCTTCTCGCGAAGCTGGTTGATGAAGATGACCGCCGTCCGCGAGCGGGCGATCGCCGCCGACAGCTTGCGCATCGCCTGCGACATGAGTCGCGCCTGGAGGCCGGGGAGCGA
>JBEKXP010000218.1:0-2893 GCA_049511815.1 Dehalococcoidia bacterium | reverse complement strand
CCGCCCCTACACCTGTCGTTGATGATAATTATGCCGTGCAGATGATTTGGCATGATGACAAATTCGTCCAACTCCACGAAGGCGTACTGGCGCCCTGGCCAGATCCACGTTTGTTCTGCCACGACTCGGAAATCGGGCTCTTCGAGCAGCAAGGCCCTGCCCAAGCAAACGACAGTGACGAAATATGCCCCAGCCTGCGCGTAATCGTACGCCGGCAGGCGGATGGAGCGGCGGTGGTGCCGGGTCGGGATCGAATCTCACGATCGCGTATTCTAGCACAAGCGATTCGCGGAGTGGGGGCGGTTCGCGAACCGCCCCTACACGATGGTGGCGGGTGTCGCTAGTTTGGGGCGGAGGTAGCGGCCCGTAAAGCCGCGCTGCGATTCCGCGACCTGCTCCGGCGTGCCTTCGACGACGATGTCGCCGCCCTCGTCGCCGCCGAGCGGACCGAGGTCGATGATGTGGTCGGCATTCTTCACCACGTCGAGGTGGTGCTCGATGATGACGACGGTGTTGCCACCATCGACGAGGCGGTGGAGAACGCGCAGCAACGCATACGTGTCTTCGAACGAGAGGCCGGTCGTCGGCTCGTCGAGGATGTAGAGGGTGCGGCCGGTGGAGCGGCGCGAGAGCTCGGTGGAGAGCTTGACGCGCTGGGCTTCGCCGCCGGAGAGCGTCGTGGCCGGCTGGCCGAGGCGAATGTAGCCGAGTCCGACGGCCTGGAGCGTCTCCAGCTTGCCGCGGACCTTGGTGAAGGCGTGGAAGAAGTCGGCCGCCTGGTCGACGGTCATGTCCAACACGTCGGCGATGTTCTTGCCGCGGAAGAGGATCTCCAGCGCCTCGCGGTTATAGCGCCGTCCTTTGCAGACTTCGCAGGGGACGGTGACGTCGGGCAGGAAGTTCATTTCGATCTGAATGTAGCCTTCGCCGGCGCAGGCCTCACAGCGGCCGCCCTTGACGTTGAAGGAGAAGCGCCCGGGCGGGTAGCCGCGCATCCGCGCTTCGGGGACGGTGGCGAAGAGCTCGCGGATGGGCGTGAAGGCACCGGTATAGGTGGCCGGGTTGGACCGCGGCGTGCGACCGATGGGCGACTGGTCGATGTTGACGACCTTGTCTATGTTATGTAAACCCGTGATGCCGTCGCAGTCGCCGGGACGGTCGCGGGCGCCGTAGAGGAGCTGGGCGGCCTTCTTGTAGAGGATGTCGTTGATGAGGGTGCTCTTGCCGGAGCCGGAGACGCCGGTGATGCACACGAACTTGCCCAGCGGGATCGTCACGTTGATGTTCTTCAGGTTGTTCTCCCGCGCGCCTTCGATGACGAGCGTCTGGCCGTTGCCGGAGCGTCGGGCGGGAGGCAGCGGTATCTCGCGGGCGCCGGAGAGGTACTGGCCGGTGATTGAGCGCGGCTCGGCCTTCAGGTCGTCCATCGTACCGGCGACGACGACGGTGCCGCCCTGCTCGCCGGCGCCAGGCCCCATGTCGATGATGTGGTCGGCGGCACGCATCATGGCCTCGTCGTGCTCGACGACGATGACGGTGTTGCCGAGGTTGCGGAGGCGTTCCAGGGTGCGTATGAGTCTGGCGTCGTCGGCGGCGTGGAGGCCGACGGTGGGCTCGTCGCAAACGTAGAGGACGCCCATGAGGCCGGAGCCGATCTGCGTCGCAAGGCGGATGCGCTGCGCCTCGCCGCCGGAGAGCGTCGCGGTGCGCCGGTCGAGGGTGAGGTAGCCGACGCCGACCTCGACGAGGAAATCCAGTCTCGCGCGGATCTCCTTCAGGATCTGGTAGGCGATCTGCTGGTCACGCGAAGAGAGCGGCGTTTGGGGGCCGGCGAGATGCTCGAACCAGCGCTGCTCGTCGAACAGGCTCAGCTTCGTCACTTCGATGATGTTCTTATCGTCGATCGTGACGGCGAGGGACTCCGGCTTCAGGCGGTCGCCGTGGCAGTCGGGACAGGGGCTGGCGGTCATATAGCGCTCGATCTCGCTGCGTACGTAGTCGGACTCGGTCTCGCGGAAGCGGCGGCTGAGGTTGGGGATGACGCCCTCGTAGGTCGTGTCGTAATAGGACGTGCGGCCAGCCTGGTTGACGTAGCGAACGCTGATGTGCTCGCCGGTGCTGTGGAGCAGCTTTTCGATGTCCTCCGGCTCGAGATCTTTGACGGGCACGCGCGTCGAGAAGCCGTGCTTGTCCGCCATCGCTTCGACCATGCGGTAGTACCAGCCGGAGATGGTGCCGGCGCGCGCCCAGGGCTGGATGGCGCCCTGCGCAAGGGTCAGGTTCTTGTTCGGGATGACGAGCTCGGGGTCGAGGTCGAGCCGGACGCCGAGGCCGGTGCAGGTGCGACAGGCGCCGTGCGGGCTGTTGAAGCTGAAGTTGCGCGGCGCCAGCTCTCCCAGCGAGATGCCGCAGAAGACACAGGCGAAATGCTCGGAGTAGAGACGCTCTTCTTCACCCTCGATGGCGACGAGGACGACGCCGGCGCCCAGCCGCAGCGCGGTCTCGACCGAATCGGCGAGGCGCGGACGCTGGTCGGAGGGCGTGTCGCCGTCGGTGCTCGGCGCGGGCGTTTCGGTGACGAGACGGTCGATGACGAGCTCGATGGTGTGGCGCCGGTTCTTGTCGAGCTCGATGTCTTCGCCGAGGTCGCGCACTTCGCCGTCGATGCGAACGCGGACGAAGCCGGCGCGGCGGGCGTCGTCGAAGATCTGCTGGTGCTCGCCTTTACGGTCGCGGATGAGCGGCGCGAGGATCATGATGCGCTTTTCGGCCGGCAGGGCGAGGATGGCGTCGACGATCTGCTGGACGGTCTGCTTCTGGATGACGCGGCCGCAGTTGGGGCAGTGGGGCAGGCCGACGCGGGCCCAGAGGAGGCGCATGTAGTCGTAGACCT
>JBEKXP010000217.1:0-2894 GCA_049511815.1 Dehalococcoidia bacterium | reverse complement strand
CGAGCTCGTCGTCGCCACCTATCACGTTGACGACGCCGCAATCGCACTCGTAGATGGGCAGGGCGAGGCCGTAGTAGCGCTTCTTCGAGATCATCCAGTCTTCCATGTTCTGGAGCCAATCGAGCTCCCGCGCCAGGCCGAACTCGGGAATCCAGCGGATCCGCTTCGTGACGTCGGCAATGCGGTTGCGCAGCTCGCCCATGGAGATGAACCACTCGTCGACGAGGCGGAAGACGAGCTCGCTCTCACAGCGCCAGCAGACGGGGTAGCGGTGGGTGTAGTCTTCGACGCGATAGAGGAGGCCCTTGCGCTGGAGGTCATCGAAGACCGGCTGCGCCACTTCTCCGACGTGACGGCCGCTCAGCCAGCCGTAGCCTTCGAGGAAGGTGCCGGATTCATCGAGCGGGGCGATTACGGCGAGGCCGAACTGCTTGCCGAGCTCGAAGTCCTCCTTGCCGCAGCCCGGGGCGATGTGGACGATGCCGGTGCCTTCTGTCTCGCTCACTTCCTCCCAAGGGATGACCCTGTGCTCGACGCCTTGCTGGCGCGGGAGCTCGTCGTAGGGGCCGTGGTACGTCCAGTCGAGCATGGCCTCGCCGCGGAGCTCTTCGAGCACCTCGTAGCCGCCCTGAAGCCGGCCCAACGCCGCTTTCGCCAGATAGTAGACATCGGCGCCCTGACGAACGCGAACGTAGGCGAGGCCCGAGTGAACGGCGGCGGCCACGTTTGCGGAAAGCGTCCAGGGGGTCGTCGTCCAAACCAGCAGGTACTCGTTCTCATGTCCCTGGAGCGGAAGCCTGAGGTACACGCTGGCATGCGTCAACTCGCGGTAGCCTTCGGTCACGATCTCATGCTGCGACAGGCCGGTGGCACAGCGAGGGCACCAGGGCATAACGTCATGGCCCTTGTAGAGCCAGCCGTTTTCATGGCAGCGCTTGAGGAAGTGCCAGATAGTGTAGTTGTTTTCGTCGGAGAACGTGAAGTAGGAGTTGTCCCAATCCATCCAGTAGCCGAGGCGCATCGATTGCTCGGCCTGGACGGCGGAGAACTTGCGGACGCGCGCCTTGCAGGCCTCGACGAAGCGGGCGATTCCGAACTCTTCGATGTCGCGCTTGGACTTGAAGCCCATCTCGCGCTCGACTTCGACCTCGATCCAGAGGCCCTGGCAGTCGAAGCCGTTCTGGTAGCGCTGGCGATAGCCCTGCATTGTCTTCAGGCGCTGATAGAGGTCCTTGTAGGTTCGGCCCCAGGCGTGGTGGACGCCCATGGGATTATTGGCGGTGATGGGGCCGTCGATGAAGGACCAGCGGCGCGGCGAGTCCTGGTTGCGGCGCAGGTATTTGGGCACCATGTCCTGCTCTTCCCACCAGCGGAGGATGTCCCGCTCCAGGGCGGGGAAGTCGACTTTCGTTGCGACGGGCTTGAACATTCGTCTAGCTCCACAAAAAGAATCCCGCCCCACGAAAGGGACGGGTCGAATTCGTACCCGCGGTACCACCCTAGTTGCCGCCTGAGGCGGCCGCTTGTCGGGGCACGCTTCCGATGCCCCTACCCCTGCTAACGGTGGGCGCTCCGGCCGAGCTTACTGGACACCCTGCCGTTCAGTCGGCGGCTCGGGAGGGATCTTCAACCGGCGCTGCCGCGTCCACTCGCACCGAACGGGACTCGCTGCTCGGCGCGACCGGCCTACTCGTCTCCGTCAAAGCCTTTCGCAAGTGTCAAGTATAGGTGCCGGTAGAGACGGCGTCAACCGGAAGCGAGGTCGCGGACGTTTGAGCTAGAGCTCGGGGGGTTTCTCCTGGGCGCGCTGCTTGTTGTAGCAGGCGCTGCAGTAGACGGGGCGGTCGCCTCTGGGAACGAACGGGACTTCAGTCATCATTCCGCACTCCGCGCAGGTAGCGGGATGCATCTGGCGCGGCGTACGGCCGCCGAAGCTGGCGAAAGCGCCATAGCGCACGTAGCCGTCTTCAGCCTCGCTGGTGCGAGAGTTCTTGCGGGCAGCGCGGCAGGAAGGGCAGCGCACGGGTTCGTTTTGCAGCCCTTTGCTCGCGTAGAACTCCTGTTCACCGGCGGTAAAGACGAAACTGCCACTACAGTCGCGGCAAGTCAATGCCTTGTCGGCGAAACTCAAGACCCTGTCTCCAATCGTGAAAATGGCGCCGTGCGGATTCGACGATCAACCGAATTATACGACGCCGAGGCCGGCGTGCGCAAGGCTAAACCATGTTTGGAGAGGCAGCAACCGTCGTCATTTCAGATTCAAAGCGACTAGAAGGGAGCGCGCGCTCCGCTTGCGCGGCCGTTCAGTCGGGCGAAGAGGTTGATGGAGCGAAGGAAGGGTAGCCGCCGCTCCAGAAGCTCCATCTCCTCGTGCGCGAGAAAAGACGAGACGGCGAAGAAGACGCCGGCGCCGACGGCGCTGCCACAGAAGAGGGCGAGGAAAGCGTCGCCGAGCGTACCCGTGTCGAAGTGACCTGAGGCATGCAGCAACAGGGCAAGGAGTCCCACGACTTCGGCCATCACTATGGTTGCAGCGGCGGACTTCGTGACGGAGCCAACAAGCTTCTCTTCGTCCAGGCCGCCAAGCCGCCTCCGTAAGACACGGAGGAGGAGCGAGAATTCCAAGATGGCGCTGAGGGAAAGCGCAAGCCCGAGGCCTTTGACGCCGAACGGCCCAACGAGTGCGAGGCAGAGCAGCAGGTTGGCCACCATGCAGGCGACGGCGAAAGCGACGGGTGTGCGCGTGTCGCTGAGGGCGTAGAAGCCGCGGCTGAGGATTTCGATGCCACCCTGGGCGAACAATCCTATCGCATAGAAGAAAAGGACGGCGACGGTGATGTCCGTCGAAGAGGCGGTGAAGGCGCCGTGCTCGAAGAGGAAAGTTACGAGCGGCT
>JBEKXP010000216.1:0-2926 GCA_049511815.1 Dehalococcoidia bacterium | reverse complement strand
TCCTGCTTGGAAGAAACGGAGTAACCGACTCAAGTGCAGCCCACGAACCTAAGATGGCGCCGCATCTGCCGCCGGTCTCCCGTCCAGCACGTCGCCCGCGCTCGAGCTCGACCGGTCTCTATCTGCGTCGTCCAGGATATCGACGTCGCCCTACTTCGCGTTCGGCGCCTTCTTGATCCTCTCCTGCTTGGGCTTCTTGATCTTCTTGCCGCCCTTGTCCTTGCGTGCCATCCTGTCCTCCTTCCGCTTTCGTCAGCATAGCAACACAGGCCCGCGCTTTCTAGTCCCGCCGCGCGCTCCTCGCCCGCTCGCTTGCCCGCTCGCTCGCCGCGAGCAGCCGCTTTCGCAATCGCAAGCTCTTCGGCGTTACCTCCAGCATCTCGTCCTCGGTGATCCACTCCAGCGCCTGCTCCAGCGACATGCGCCGCACCGGCAGCAGTTGCACCGCAATGTCCGACGTCGACGAGCGGATATTGGTGAGCTTCTTTTCCTTCGTGATGTTGAGGTTAATATCCCCCTCGCGCGCGTTCTCGCCGAGGACCAACCCCTCATACACCGGCTCCCCCGGCTCGACGAAAACCTCCCCGCGCTCCTGCGCCTGCTCCATGGCATACGCCGTCACCGCGCCCGTCCGGTCCGCCACCAGCGCGCCGTTCGTACGATGCTCGATCTCTCCCTGCCACGGTTCATACCCATCGTACAGGTGGTTCAGCAGACCGGTGCCACGCGTGTCCGTCAGGAACTGGCTGCGGAAGCCGATGAGCCCCCGCGACGGGATGCGAAACTCCAGCCGCACCCGGCCCGTTCCGTGGTTTACCATGTTCGTCATGCGCCCCTTGCGGATGGCGATCTTCTGTGACACGATCCCCACGTACTCATCCGGGCAGTCGATCACCAGGTGCTCCATGGGCTCGTGCACAACGCCATCGATTTCGCGTGTTATCACCTGTGGCTTGCTGGCCGACAGCTCGAACCCCTCGCGCCGCATCGTCTCGATCAAGATCGCCATCTGCAACTCACCGCGGCCCGATACCCTGAAGTTGTCCGCCGAGTCGCCCGGCTCCACGCGCAGCGCCACGTTCGTGAGCACTTCCCGCTCCAGCCTGTCCTTCAGGTTTCGCGACGTTACGAACCGTCCTTCCTGACCCGCGAAGGGCGACGTGTTGATCGAAAACATCATGCTCACCGTCGGCTCGTCGATGGTCACGCGCGGAAGCGCCCGCGGGTCATCCGCGTCAGTGATAGTGTCGCCGATGTTCACCTCGTCGAATCCCGCCAGTTGTACGATCTCCCCCGGCCCTGCCTGGGTCACCTCGACGCGCTCCAGCCCCTCAAATGTGTAGAGATAGCTTATCCGGGCATGATCGATGCTGCCGTCCTCGCGGATCAGCGCCACGTCCTGCTTCGCGCGAAGGCGCCCGTTGACGATGCGTCCCACCGCCAGCCGTCCGACGAAATCCGAGTAATCGAGATTCAGCACGAGCATCTGCAGGGGCATTGACGGCTGATAGCGCGGGGCCGGAATCGACCGGATGATCTCCTTGAACAGCGGCTCGAGGCGATGGTCCTGGCCGTCAGGCGTCAGCCGAACAACGCCGCCGCGCGCGATAGTATAGAGCACCGGAAAATCGATTTGGGACTCGTGCGCGTCGAGGTCGATGAAAAGGTCGTAGATCTCGTCCAGCACTTCCTGCGGCCGCGCGTCCTTCCGGTCGATCTTGTTGATCACGACGATGGGCGGCAGCTCTAGTTCCAGCGCCTTCTTCAGCACGAAGCGCGTCTGCGGCAGCGGCCCTTCGCTGGCGTCGACCAGCAGCAGCACGCCGTCCACCATCTTCAGCGTGCGCTCGACCTCGCCCCCGAAGTCGGCATGTCCGGGCGTATCAACGATGTTTATCTTGTACCGGCCAAACCGCACCGCTGCGTTCTTAGCCAGAATCGTGATCCCCTTCTCGCGTTCCAGGTCGTTCGAGTCCATCACCCGGTCTACGACCTCTTGGTTCTCGCGGAAGACGCCGGTCTGCCGCAGCATCGCGTCGACCAGCGTAGTCTTGCCGTGGTCGACGTGGGAGATGATCGCGATGTTGCGGATGTTCTTTCGGACGGTTTCGCCCTTGGTGGCACTGACTTGGGCTGTGCTCATGCTGCTCCATCAAGAAAGCCGGGCTCAACGCCCAGCTTCCCTATCTACTATGCGGCTGGAAGACGCTGGAGCGGGGGACGGGATTCGAACCCGCGACGTCCTGCTTGGAAGGCAGGAGCTCTACCGCTGAGCTACCCCCGCATCGCGTCAAGTATAGCGACGGCCCCATACCCCCGCAACTTGCGCGCCTCCGGACGCCCGCTTGACCGCCCGTCGGATTCGTTCGATACTTTTTGCGCAGGCAGCTTATATGCGGTTGCCAGGCTCGAAGCGACAGAAAGGGCTGGACTGCGATGAGGGCGCTTGAAACGATCCGTCGATGTCAATGGGCCGTCCGATGTGCAAGCGGCCGAACGATTCTCGTTGCCGCGACGCTCGGCGTAATGGCGGGGATCGCCGTCTCCTGCAGCAGCTCGTCGTCGAGCTCCGCCACCCCGACCGCCGCATCCACTCCCGCGCCCTCGAACACGACCTGGCTGTGCAAGCCCGGTACGGCCGACAACCCCTGCGAAGGCGACCTGACGACCAGCGTCATCGCCGCCGACGGCTCGTCCACGATCGAAAACGCCACCGTGGCAAAGGACCCGCCCATCGATTGCTTCTACGTCTACCCGACCGTGAGCGGCCAGACCACCGTGAACGCCAACCTGGACATCGACCCGGAGGAGAAGGCGGTCGCCAACTCCCAGGCCTCCCGATTCTCGCAGGTCTGCAAGGTCTACGCGCCGATGTACCGTCAATTCACTTGGGCCGCAATAACCGGGTCGCTGTCAGGTCAACTCT
>JBEKXP010000215.1:0-2936 GCA_049511815.1 Dehalococcoidia bacterium | reverse complement strand
GCAGGTCTACTCGAACACGGGCGGGCAGGCGTCGACGGCAACTTACACGGGGCAGGACGCGGAGATGGCGCCGTTCGGGTCGGCGGTGTCCGGCAAGCAGGAGCGGCGCAAGGAAGTGGGCATCATCGCCATGATGCACCCGGAGGTCTACGTGGCACAGACCATCACGTCGGACATCAACCACTTCTACCGCTCGATAATGGGTGCCAACGAGTTCAAGGGGCCCTCGGTGGTGAGCGTGTACTGCACCTGCCAGCCGGAGCACCAGGTCGCGGACAACATGTCATCGAAGCAGTCGCGACTGGCGAAGGACTCACGTACCTTCCCGATCTTCATCTACGACCCGCGCCAGGGCTCATCGATTCACGAGCGCCTGAGCCTGCAGGGCAACCCGAACGTGAAAGAGGACTGGTACATCAATCCGAAGACGGAGGAGCCGCTGGACTTCGTGGCGTTCGCGCGGACGGAGGGACGGTTCGGAAAGCAGTTCGACCGCGAGGGGAACCCCAGCGAGACGCTGCTGGCGACGCAGGCGGACAGGCTGGCCTACTGGCGATTGCTTCAGGAGCTTGCAGGAATCAGATAGGTTATGTAAAATGAACGTGGGGATGTGTCGGTCTGGTTGGTAAACAGCACCCCCTGTCGCAACGGCGCGATTCCCCCGCCACCAGCATCGCGCCGGAGCACCGGCCAGGCCGCCGTTCTCTCCGGGTGCGCCCTCAAAAGGCGCACCCTTCTTATTGCGCAGTTCCACCCCTTACGTCAAGCTTTTCCGGCGATTTTCTTAACAAATTATCGCCCGCGGACAGATCTGGGCCGGCCGCCAGAAGTGGACAGCCACTGGCCCTGCCCCTATAGCGCAAGTGCCGTCAGCACGTCGCGCCAATCTGAGAGGTCCGGAAACAGGAAATCGGGGGCAGCCGCGCGAAGGACGTCTTCGTCGGTGAAGCCGCTCGCGACGGCGACGGCGATTGCGTTGTTGGCGCGGGCGGCTTCGATATCGTGGACGGTGTCGCCGAAGACGTAGACGGCGCCCTGACCGTCGGCTGAGAGGCGTCGCTTGGCCAGAGCGACGAGGTCAGCGCGGTCCTCGACCTCCTCCCCGAATACGCCACCGTCGAAAAAGTGCCACAGGCCGTAGTGAGTCAGCTTCAACTCCGCGCCGCGACGGAAGTTGCCGGTCGCCAGGCTGAGTCGCACGTCGGGACGTCCGTGGAGCGCGGTCAGGAGCTCGCGGACGCCGGGAAGGACGCGGCCGCCTTCGGCCTCGGCCAGCGTGTGCGCCAGGTGGCGGACGTAGGCTTCGCGAAAGCGCTCCACGATTCGCGGGAAGTCGGATGCGTCGATGCCGTGCTTGTCGAGAGCAGCGCGAAGGATCGCCATGTCGATGCGGCCGGCCACCTCGACGCCGAGAAGGGCGTTATCGCGGCCGAAGAGCTCGTGAAAGGCAAGGCTCATTGCGCGGACGCCAGCGCCGCCCGTGAGAATGAGCGTGCCGTCGACGTCGAAGAGCAGGAGCTTGCGCACAGGCGTTGAAGCGACCATCTGGCCCGATTGTAGCGGAGGCCAGCGTTTGACGCCCTACGGGGGCGGGTGCGAAACTGGAATTAGGGGAAGTATTCGCGAATGATGGCTCTGCTGGCGATATTCGGCTCATCGTTCCTGATCAGCCTTTCCGGCGCGCTGATGCCCGGGCCGCTGTTCACGCTCTCGGTGCGGGAGACGCTGCGTCGCGGCTTCTGGGTCGGGCCGCTGCTGGCGACGGGACACGCGCTGATCGAGCTGGCGCTGGTCGTCGGGCTGGCGCTGGGGCTGAGCGAGTTCCTCGGCCAAGGCAAAGGGACGGCGGCGATCGCGATGCTGGGAGGCGTCTTCCTCATCTGGATGGGATACGAGATGCTTCGCACGGCACCTCGTCAGCAGCTCGACCTGCCGGTTCGCCGAGGTGGTTCCGCTCCTCAGCCGGTGCCGATACCGATACCCATCGAAGACCCGCCGTGGGGGTACCGAAGGCGGCTGTTGGCGGCGATGCGCGGCGTCGACGCGTCGGGACAGCGCCTCGGCCACTCCTCTCGACATGCCGGCGCCGCGGCCAGCATCCTCGTGCCGGCGGGAGTGCTGGTCAGCGTGGCGAACCCGTACTGGATCATCTGGTGGGCGACGATAGGGATGGCGTACATCGACAAGGCGCTGGTGCACGGGCCGGCGGGCGTCGGAACGTTCTTCACGGCACACATCCTGTCGGACTTTGCGTGGCTGTCGCTGGTGGCGTTCGCGCTGGTGACGGGACGCCGCCTGATGAGCACACCGGTGTATCGGGGCATCCTGATGGCTTGCGGCGCGTTCCTCATCGGGCTTGGCGTCTGGTTCATCTACTCGGGCGTCAGCTTCATCACCTAGCCGTTTCTCCGCATCACGCCAGATTGTCTCTATTGACGATCGTCTTCGCATGGTCTACGCTGCTGCCATTCCGTCAGTGCGCATGTGCGCGTCGAAAGGAGGTCGACGATGGCTATGGTAAAGGACCCCGTCTGCGGTATGGAGATCGACAGCGAGACGGCGGCGGGAAGCTCGGAGTACGAGGGGACGACGTACTATTTCTGCTCGGAAGGTTGCAAGCACGACTTCGACACGTCGCCCTGGAAGTACGTGGGCACCGGCGCCGGCCTGGCGGAGGCGATGGGCAAGCCGTCGGACATGCCGGCGAGTAGCGCGGAGCCGGCGGCGGCGAAGGCGAAGAAGTGGTGGGAGTTCTGGAAATAGCGCCTTGTCTCCCGATGATTGGGATTGTCGCCCCCGTTGATGGTCGCCGGTGAACCGATTTAAGGTCTTCGTCACGAGAGAGCTACCCGGCGACCCGACGCCGCGGCTGCGCGAAGTCGCCGACGTCGACGTCTGGCCGGAGGAGGAGCCGCCGCCGCACGAGGAGCTCGTCC
>JBEKXP010000214.1:0-2941 GCA_049511815.1 Dehalococcoidia bacterium | reverse complement strand
ATTCGCCAACATAGGAAGCGCCTCCAACGAGCGAGAGGAGGACATCAGACTGCTGCGCCTCGCCTCGGAGAGCATCGCCTCCTTCATCGAGCGTCAGCGCGCAGGGGAGGACAAACGCAAGGCCTATGAGAGCATAATCATGCTCCTAGCCACCGGCGCCGAAGCCCACGACCCCTACACAGAAGACCACCTGCCTAGGATAAGGGGTTTTGCGGAAGCGATGGCCGCCGAGCTGGGTCTGCCGCCCGGCGAAATCAGGGAGATCGGCTTGTGCTCCCTCCTCCATGACCTGGGGAAATTGCGGGTCCCCGATTCCATCCTCACCAAACCGGGTCCCCTTTCAGGGGCAGAGTGGAAGATAATGAAGCAACACCCCGCATGGGGAGAGGAGTTGCTGTCGACCCATCCCTGGCTGGAGACAGCCCGACAGATCGCTCGCTGGCACCATGAGAACTGGGACGGGACCGGCTATCCAGACGGTCTCTGTGGCGAGCAGATACCCTTGTGCGCCGCCATCATTGCCGTCGCTGACGGCTTCGACGCCATGACCAGCGACCGGCCCTACAAGAAGGCCTGGCCCTCCAGCCGCGCCATCAGGGAAATCCGAGCGCAGAAGGGCCGGCAGTACTCTCCCGACGTAGTGGAGGCGTTCAACCGCGCCCTGCGCAGGGGAGAGATTGGGAGAATCAGTTCGGGCGACTCGGCCCGCCTGCCCGAGATGTCCGAAGCCGCGTAGAACTCACCCCCCTTTATTGGCTCTCATCATTCGTCCATATACGGATGACATTTGGCACCCCTCAGTCGCCGGCTCAACGGCGGCGGTCGACGGATCTTGCTCTTCCGGCGTCACTAAGAGCCCTGGTCGCATCTAGGCGAAGGTTGACCGGCGCAAAGCTGAACTAAGGCGACCAGCATTCTTCCCGCATTGTCTCGCGAGCAACTCCGCTTCAGAGAAGCTGAAGGAAAGAGGCAATCGGCATCGAAATGAAGCGGGCAGCTGCGAAAGACCCGAAGAGCGAGCGCAAACCTATGCGAGTTTGGGAGAAGCCTAGCGGAGTCTGAGATCGACTCTCAGCGCCTCAGGATGGCTCCAGAAAAGTTATAAAACGAATGGTGTGGTACCCCCGGCGGGACTCGAACCCACGCACCCGGCTCCGGAGGCCGGTGCTCTATCCGACTGAGCTACGGGGGCCCGCAGCCATCTTACCGCCTGCTTTGCCGGCCTGACAAGGCCTCGCGGCCGCCCCGACCAACCCGCGACTAGTGGCATTGCCGGTCGAAAGGCCGGTGCGGCGGGTCGGCCAGCTCCCTGCTAATCGCCTGCTCGTAGACGTGCGCGATCACCGCGTGGCCGGCGTCGTTCGGGTGGTTGTTGTCGCCGAAGCCGGTGCCGAGGAACGTCTTGTCCTCAGGCGTCGAGATGAGATTCACCTGCAGCTTGGTCGCCGTCCAGACATCAGCAACAGCGATATCTCGCTTGGCTGCCTCCTCCGCAATAATCTGGCTGAAGACACCGGCGCGCTGGTAGTTAGGCGAATCGGCGTTCCACGCGAACCACGCCACGGTGCCCGCCACGACAATCGTATCCCCGCCGGTCACGCAGTCCAGCAGCGACCCGTACATCTGGCGGAACTGGTCGGCAGTGATCTGCAAGTCGTTCGTCGCATGTATGCCGATCTCGATGATGACAAAGCGCCGGTCGTGCTTCATCGCGTTCCTTGCCGCGATGATGTCAGTGTTCGGGTTGAACGAAAGGAAGAACCGTGCCTGCTCCTCCACGCCCTGCCTGTCCAGGTCCTCGCTGACGAGCGAGGGGAACGCTTCCGCAGGCGAGGTCGCGGCGGCCCCTAGCGTCAGGCTGTCGCCGATGAAGGCGATGCCGGCGCCGTCGAAGGGAACGTCTTTGGCGCCGAGCACCAGCGCCATCACGAGGACGGCGGGAAGCAGGTAGACGGGGTGGAATCGACGCAACGCGAGTCCTTCGCAGTCCGATCGTGAAGTATCCCTATCTGAAGCTTATCACAACGTCTGTCGGCTCCCATCGGCGAAATCCCGCGTTCTGGCGCGGCGCGCGATTGCGGCGTACAATCGGCGGCGAAGGAGAGCCCGGAATGGACGCTGATGCCGGAATCGTGCGCCTCGAATCGGAACAGGTCGAAGACGCCGGGAAGATGCTCGGCCGCGCCTTCTTCGACAACCCGATGTCGCTCTTCCTCCTGCCCGTCGCGGCGGCACGGGCCCGTCCGCTGACCTGGATGTTCGACCGCACCGCCCGCTACGGCCTGCTCTTCGGCGAAGTCTACACCACCGCCGCTGCCGTCGACGGCGCCGCCATCTGGCTGTCGCCGGACAGCCCGCCCATGACCCGCGAGACCCTCACTGCCGCCGGAATGATGGAGATGCCGCAGGCGATGGGCTCCGAGCCTTTCCAGCGCCTGATGCTCATGAAGCGCCACTTCGATGAGTTGCGTCTGCGCGACGCTCCGGAGCGGCACTGGTACCTGTGGACGCTCGGCGTGGACCCGCCGCGACAGGGCCAGGGCGTCGGCAGCGCGCTGCTGCGTCCGGTGCTATCGCTGGCCCACCGCGAGGGGCTGCCGTGCTACCTCGAAGCGGACAAAGCGAAGAACGTCCCGTTCTACCAGCGACACGGCTTCGAAGTGGTGGAGGAAGACGACCTGCCGGGCGGCGGCATGCACTACTGGACTATGAAGCGCCCGGCGAAGAGATAGGCCCTCTGAAGGCTATTCGACGCCTTTACCGTAGAGCCTCGCCAGATACACGATGCAGGCCGCGCTCGTGTGAAGCACCAACTCAGCGTCCTCAACTCTGACCGGAGGCTTGTGCTCGGTTTTGGCATGCCCTGCCCCGGGCGCATCACCCCGATAAGCATAGAGTTTCTCGACCATTTGTTGCAGAGTCTTGTGAACACCTTTCTCTT
>JBEKXP010000213.1:0-2943 GCA_049511815.1 Dehalococcoidia bacterium | reverse complement strand
ACGAACTGGCCGCCGATAAGCCCCTGCAGCTCGCTGCGATACGATGTGCGGAAGAAGAAGTCGCCGGAAGGCTGGCCCGTCGTCAGGTCCGATTCCGTCGCCGAACCGGAGATGGCCACGATGCCACCCTTCGCGTACGTCGGGATCGCCTGCTTCGCGCCGGCGCTGCAGCTCGGCCCCAGCACACCGACGAGCCCGGGCGTGCGCAAAAGCCGTTCCGCCGCCTGGACCGCGATGGTGCCGTCCGTGCAGCCGTCGTCCTCAACGCGCGCCTGAATGTCATGACCGGCGATCTGGCTGCCGTTCTTCGCCTTCCAGCGCATCAGGCTGGTCAGCGCGCCGTCACGCTCCTCGATTCCGGCGGCGCTCTCCGAGCCGGTCAGCGGCTCCGAGATGCCGACGACCAGCGGCTGGCCGGCGGCGACGACGATCTTCGACAAAGCGTCCGTACGTGGCGGCTGATTGCTGATATCGTCCTTGTTCGCCGCCTTTGAGCCGCAGCCGACAGCGAGGGCGGCCAGGAGAAGCGCCGAGAACAACAACATGCCGGGGCGAGTGGTCGAGATGGGCCCTGGGACAGAGAATCGCATCTGAGCGACGGGTCGACCTCTATCTGAGACTTTGTTGCTTGGCTAATGTTACTTGGCGCGATCTCGATGTTCAACCGGCCGGTAAGACTTTTTTCAGGGAGTATCGGGCGTACTCGTGGCTTCATAGATCGGCTGGCCCTCGCCCGTGCACGCATACACCTTGCCCGGCGTCGATTCGTAGTTCGACGGCGCGCCGATGCGCACCCAGTTGCCGTTGATGACCTTCTCCGGCCACCCGCCCTCTGCCACGCGGTGGTCCGTCGGGCTGAGGTTGACCGGGCCGAGGCCGAGGAGGCCGCAGTAGTCACGAATGTTCTCCGCTCCTGTGATGAGGCTGTCGCGGGTCAGATTTGGACCGGCGTTCTTCAGCGCTTCGACGGTCAACTCCGCGACCGCCATGCCGTACTCCGTCAGGCCGCTCGGCTGCACGCCCGGCGCAAATTCCTTCATCAGCTCAATGTGGCGCTGCACCCCGGCGTCGTTCGTCTCAGAGATCATCTTGCCCGTCGTCATGCTGATGGTCCCCTCGATGTTCGCCGGTCCCGCCAGCGCTATCGTCGTTTCCACGGCCGACACGGCGCTGGTAATGAACGGCACGTCCCAGTTCAGCACCTCGCGGCTGACCTTGATGGCGTTGGCGGCCGCGGCCACGTTCGCCATGAGCACAACGAAGTCCGGGTTGTCGGCCTTCAGCCTCTGCATCTGGGCCGTCACATCCGCCCCGGCCGGGTCGTATGCCTGCTTGGACACGATCTTGATATCGCTGTGCTTCTCCTTAAGCAGCGCCTCCACCGCCGCCACGCCGGTAAGGCCGCCCTCATCGTTTTCATAGAGAATGCCTTCGCGCTTGCCGGTGAAGTTCCTCTCCACGAAATCGCCCATTATCTTCGTTTCAGTCACGTAGTCCGTCTCCATCGTGAATCGCGTCCTTACGACCGGATCGCTGAAGATTGGCAGACCGCCGCCGACGAACATGTCTGGAACGCCCTTATCTTCCAGGTACTTCATCACGGCCAGCTCCGTCTGGTCGCCCGCGCCGCCGACGATCGCAAGCACATGCTGCTGCTCGACCTCGTTCCGCACCACCTCCAGAGCCTGCGGCGGACTGTACTGGTCGTCCCCGACGACCAGCTTGATCTTCCGGCCGTAGACGCCGCCCAGCGAGTTGACGTAGTCGAAGTAGGCGTTCATGCCCTGCGCGATGACGCCGTAGGCCGCGGCCGGCGAGCCGCTGAGGGGCAGGTGCGTGCCGAGAAGGATCTCGCTGTCCGTGACGCCCGGCGCAGCGTCGCTTTCCGAGCCCGACGCCTCTTGCCCCTTGCCGCAGGCCACAATGAGCAAACACGCGGCCGAAAGCAAAACCGTCAGTCCGTAGAATGCAAACCGTTTCATCGCAATCGCCTCCCGGTGCACCGCTCCCCCAGGCCAATCTACCGCCTCGCGACGAGACCGTCAACGAAAGCGCTCGCCGTACTTCGGACGCGCCAACGCGGACGGTCGCCGGCCCTCCGGCTTTGATATAATGGGTGAATGCAGCTTGCCCAGCAGTCAAAAAGAATCTTCGGGGGCCCTTCCCAAGAATTCGCCAGGACCCATCCGCATCTCCCACCACCTGAACGCTGATGAGGCCACGCCATGAGCCACGAACCGGATAAGGGCAGCAGTAAGACAAGCGATGAACACGACCGGGCGCTCTTCAATGACCGGGCAGCCGGCACCTTGGAGGCGCAGATTCGCCAGCAGGCCGTCATCATCGAGAACGCCGACCTGGGAGTCGCCGTCTACAGGCTCGAGGACCCGAAGGACCCAAAGAGCCTTCGCATTCTCTCCCTGAATGCAGTCGGAGAGCGGATCATGGGGGCCAGAGCGAAAGACGTGGTGGGGAAACTAGTGCTCGAAGCCTTTCCCGCCGCGGACATCGGGGTTCTGGAAAGAGATGCACGCGTTGCCCTGGGCGGCGCTCCCGAACATGTGGAGGAGACACGCTACCGCGGCGACGCCCGCCTGCCGGAGGCGTACTTCACCGTGGACGATGTCCCGCTGGGCAACCTGACGATGGCAATCCTGTTCCGCGACGTCACCGAGCGGAAGCGGGTGGAGGCTGAGTTGGAGGGCCTGGCCAGGTTCCCTTCAGAGAACCCCAACCCTGTGTTGCGGTTGAGCGGGAAGGGCAAGGTCCTTTATGCCAACGAGGCCGGCCGGCCTTTCTTGAACAGTCGAGGAGACGGGCGGAGCAACACGGCGCCGAAGTTCTTGCGCGCCCTGGCCGAGGAAGCGCTCGCGACGCAGTCGAGCGCAACCGTCGACGTTGAGCGCGGGGGACGGGTCTGGTCCATGTTCGTAACCCCAATCG
>JBEKXP010000212.1:0-2957 GCA_049511815.1 Dehalococcoidia bacterium | reverse complement strand
TCCGCTTTCACGGCGCCGACAGCGTCTACAGTGGCTCCTATCCGGACGGCGATCTGGCGATCTGGGCCGGCCGCCTGCGCGATCTTCCGGAGGACGTCCGGCAGGTGTTCGTGTATTTCAACAACGACGCGAACGCCTATGCGGTCCAGAACGCGAAGACGCTAGTCGAGTACGTGACGCCGTTCGCGGTCAAGGAGGACTTCGACGACGAGGAGGACGACGAGGAGGAAGCGATCAACAGCTAGATCACGCTCGTCTTGCCTGGAGGATGTTGTCGACACCCAGGCCTGATGGGGCGTGAGATGCGCGAGGCGGAGCCTCGCGCGGGACACCACGCCGCTACGAGCAACTGACCCTCATGTTGCGTCCACCTTCCATGTCGCCTTCGCAACGGCAGTGCGGCGTGCGCTGATCGCGTTCTTGTTGCGCGACTCACTTCATTCGTCGCGCCGAACCAGCGCAGCTAGCCGGTTACAGGTATTCCTTCACCCGCTCCGCCAGCGAGCGCGTGAACCCAACCGTCGACGCAATCTCGTCGACGCTCGCCTCCCGTATTTCCCGCACCGACCCGAACTTCCGCAGCAGCGCCCGTTTCCGCTTCGGCCCTACTCCCGGTATCGCGTCCAGCGCCGAGCGCGTCCCGGCCTTCTGTCGCACGCTGCGATGGTACGTGATCGCAAACCGGTGCGCCTCGTCGCGGACGCGTTGCAGCAGGTAGAGCGCCTGGGACTTGCGCGACAGAAGGATCGGCTCCGACACGTCCTTCACATAAAGCTCCTCCTGCTGCTTCGCCAGCCCCGCCGCTGGAATGAACGGCACGCCGGCCTCTCGCAGCACGTCGAGCGCCGCGTTGAGCTGCGCCTTGCCGCCGTCGACGATGAGCAGGTCCGGTAGCGCGCCCCAGCCTTCCGCCTGCGCCGCTTCCTGCGCCTCTACCGCCTGTGCCGCCCGCTTGAAGCGACGCTGCAGCACCTCCGCCATCATCGCCACGTCGTTCGCCCCCTCGACGCTCTTGATTCGGAAGCGACGGTACTCCGCCCGCCGCGGCCGTCCGCCAATGAACACCACCATGCTGCCGACCGGGTGCGCGCCCATCATGTCGGAGATGTCGTAGCATTCGATGCGATTCGGCAGGGCGGGCAGGTTGAGCTCTTCCTGGAGCTCGTCCAGCGCCTGCCGCGTCTTGCCCGTGTCCGTCAGCCAGCGCAGACGCGACACTTCCAGCGCCTCGCGGGCGTTGTCCGTCGCCATGGCGACCAGACGGCGCTTGTTGCCGCGCCTCGGCGTCACCAGCCTCACCCGGCCGCCGCGTCGCTCCGACAGCCAGTCCTCGATCTCCAGCTCCTCCGGTATCTCCAGCGGAAGCAGGACCGTTCGCGGGACGTACGTCGACGACTCGTAGAACTGCTTGAGGAAGCCGTTCATGACCTCCGCGTCGGGCTCGCCCTTCGCGCCGTCGAGCGGGAAGTGGTCGCCGCCGATCATCTTCGTGCCGCGGACGAACAGCACCTGCGCCACCGCCTCGCCGTCGGAGCGCGCCAGCCCGAAGACGTCCTCGTCCGTCGGCCGCGCGTACGCCGTTACCTGCGCCTCCGACACGTTTTCGATCGCTCGGATCTGGTCGCGGAGGATCGCCGCCCGCTCGTACTGCATGTTCCGCGACGCCTCGTCCATCTGCGCCCGCAGCGCCCGCAGCACGTTCTCCGTCCGCCCTTCGAGGAAGAGAATGACCTCCCGGATCACCTCGTCGTACTCCGCCTCCGAGCAGGCGCCGGAGCAAGGCGCGATGCAGCGGCCGATGAAGAAGTCGAGGCAGGGCCGCTGCCGGTCGCCGGTCACCTCCTCCGTGCACGGACGCCAGGGGAAGAGCCGTTTCACCACGTCGAGCGTCCGGCGCACCGAGCTGGCGCTGGCATACGGCCCGAAGTAGCGCGCGCCGTCGTTTTCGATCCGTCGCGTAATCTCGACGCGCGGCCACTTGTTCTGGATGTCGATCTTGAGGTACGGGTAATGCTTGTCGTCCTTCAGGCGCACGTTGAAGACGGGCTGGTGCCGCTTGACCAGCGTCGCCTCCAGGTGCAGCGCCTCCTGTGCGGTGTTCGTGACGATGTAGTCGAACTCGGCGATCGTCGACGCCAGCGCCCGCACCTTGGGCTCCATGCTCCTTGGCGAGCCGAAGTAGGAGCGCACGCGATTGCGCAGCGACGCCGCCTTCCCGACGTAAATGACGCGTCCCTCTTCGTTTCGGAAGATGTAGACGCCGGGCTTGTTCGGCAGCGCGCCGACGCGCTCGATTAGAGGCTGTTTCGTCGCGATCATTGGTATACTCATTGTAGGCCGGGCCTCGATGCCGTCTCAAGTGACGCTGTTGCGCCTGCCGCTGAGCCCGGCCAGCGGATCCAGTGGTCAGGGCGCTGCCGGCGCTGGCCGGCACATCCTCCAGGGAGGGAGAAGATGAAACTGATTAACGACTTCAAGGCATTTCTGCTCAGGGGCAACGTAGTAGACCTGGCCATCGCCGTGGTTATCGGCGCGGCGTTCGGCGCGGTGGTGACGGCGTTGGTCCAGGACTTCGTAACGCCGCTGATTGCGGCCATCGGCGGTCAGCAGGACTTCTCCGCCCTCACATTCACGGTCCATAGCAGTACCTTCCACTACGGCGACTTCATCAACAAGGTGATAACCTTCGTCTTGATCGGTGCGGTCGTCTTCTTCCTGATCGTCGTGCCGCTGAACGCCTATCTGGCGCGCTCGCGAAAAGAGCCGCCGCCGGACCCGACCGTACGCAAGTGCCCGGAGTGCCTTAGCGACATTCCGGCGGAAGCGCATCGCTGCGCATTCTGCACGTCGGAGGTGACGCCGACGGCCTGATGCTCCAGGTTTGACACCCTCAGAAAGCCTTTGCTATCATCGACTCGCCGGTAGCACATTCGTTGGCACCGTGCTCGCCGAAGGCG
>JBEKXP010000211.1:0-2961 GCA_049511815.1 Dehalococcoidia bacterium | reverse complement strand
GGCGATATCTTCCCCTGAGAACGCCACTCCAGCAGAAGAAGGCTGGTAATCAGGTAGCCGCTCAGGACGAAGAAGGCGTCGACGCCCAGAAAGCCGCCCTTCGCCCACGGCAGGTTGCCATGATAGGCCATGACCGCCAGCACCGCCAGGGCGCGGATGCCATCCAGCGCCGGCCGGTAGGAAAAGTGATGACTGGCCGCGTCCGCAGCCTTATCAGCAGACAGTTCGCCACCTCAACCGCATATCTCCTGCGCGCTCGACATTCTACGTCGCGAAGGCGCTCCCGCTCCCGCGGCAATCCTATCAGAACGACGAACTTGCACCAAGCGTCCCCGCCTTCACCCTTCTTTCACGCTAGCACCGCAAAACTCACGCGACCTGCATGCGCGACGCCTACACTGAAAAGCTGACGGACGAACCCGAGCAAAAGGAGGACATTATGCACGGAAGCCAGGGCGAGTGGGGAGGCGGCTACGGCGGTGGCCATCACGGCCACCACGGTGGACGCGGACATCACGGCGGCGGCGGCGGCAGTTGCGGTTGTGGCTGCAGCTGCCATCAGGGCGGCGGCTGCAATTGTAGCTGCCATCACGGCGGCGGCTGTGGCTGTAGCTGTCATCAGGGCGGCGGACATCACGGCGGCGGTTGCACATGCGGGCAGCAGGGCTGCTCGTGCAGCAGCGGCGGCGGTGATGCTCCGAGACTCCAGCGCCGTTTCTTCAGCAAACAGGAACGGAGCGGCGAGCTCGAAGCTTACCTGAGGGACCTGGAAGCGGAGGCGCAGGCCGTCCGCGAGGCGCTGGCGTCGGGCGGCGGTCAGCAGTAAACGAGAGCGCAGGCGCTCGTTGATCCGCGACGAGTAGCCGCGCCGACGCCGAGGGATCAGCAAAGGGCCCGCCATTGAAGATTAAAGCGCCATATTTGACGAATGCGCTCCTGGCTATTATCGCACTGGAACTCGCGTTGATGTTGGTCCTTGCCTTCACCAGGGCCCTCTCTCGGATGTCTCCGGGGAAGCTGGCGCCGAGGCGGCGGGCGAGCGTCGTTCGCCTTAGATCGGCAGCGCGAATGGCGAAGCATCGAAATCGACAGCCGGCCTGGGAAAGGAGAATATCGTGATCGGAGAGTCAGTAAAGCACTACGAGGGCAAGAACGTTGACCTCGAGGCCTTGAAGAACAAGATCGTTGAGTACCTGCAGCAGGAAGGCTTTCAGGTGCAGTCGTCGCCGGCCAGCCCCCATGGGACGGTCGTCCAGGCGAAGAAGGGCAACTGGCTGACCGCCATCATCGCCGCCGACCGCGCGCTTACGGTCCTCCTCGACGGCGAGCCCAACAACTTCCTCGTCAGGATCGGGATCGGGAAGTGGCTGGAGCACCTGGGCGTGACCGCAATCGAAAGCCTGCTGATCACGCCGCTGTTCATGATCGTCGACGTCCCTGAGACGCTCTGGAACTTCGAGATCGAGGGCAAGATATCGAAGCAGATCGACACGCTGGTGAACCAGGTGCCGATGCCGGCCTAGCTGCCGTCAGCTCGGCGGGCCGGCCCAGTAATCGTATATCGTGTCCCAGCTAACGATTCCGTGGTTGTCGGGGACTTGGCCTTGCCCCGTAATCAAGTCGACCACGTGCTGTGGCGCGCCGCCCGCGGAGTCGACCAGCCATAGCGACGCGTGCAGCGACGCATCCACACGCGCGAACAGGATTAGCGACCCGTCCGCCAACCACAGCGGCCGCTCGTCGCGATAAGCCACGTCCGTGGTCACCTGGCGCTGATTCGTGCCATCCGCCGCCATCGTCCAGATCCGTCGGTCGGCCAGCAGCGGGATTTCATCGGCTCCCGCTGTGTTACCTTTGTCAGGCTCTGAGACGAACGCGATCTGCCCGTTGTCCCGCGACCACGCCGGGTCGATGGCGGCCATCGTTGCCGGCGTAAGGTCCGTGAGCTTGCCGGTCACGATGTCGACAACGGCGATGCGCTTGTTGGTCCAGCTTTCGCGACCCGTGCCGTCCGTTATCGCCAGCTCGGCGCCGCTGCTCGCGAACGACAGTATGCCGGGATAGGGCAGGCTCGTCGCCAGTTGCCGGGGAACCGACCCGCCGGTTGCCATCACATTCAGCGGCAGGCCGTCGGCGGCAAGCGAGGGCGAGAACTGCGCTTCGAGCCAGTACAGCACGAAGTTCGAGTCGGCCGTCCAGCCCGCCAGGAAGACGCCGTAGTAGACAGTGCTGAAGCGTTGCACGTTGGCGCCGCTCCCGTTTGTCGGCAGAAGCCACAGATTGGCGTACTGGTTAGGAGGCGCACCCTCCTCGACAAAAGCTATCCACGAGCTGTCCGGACTCCAGGCGAGGGCCATCGGCGTGCCCCCGGGCGCGGGAAGCGCAATCTGGCCCGACCCGTCCGCGTTCTCGATGAAGACGGTGTTCGGATTGGCAGGACCGCCCGTGTAGGCGATCTGGTCCTCATTGGGAGACCACGCCGCGAAGCCCTCCGCCAGGACGCGGGCGTCCGTCCCGTCGGCGCGCATCACCCAGTTGCTATGCAGACGGGTGAAGATTATCCACTGGCCCGAAGGCGACCACTTCGGCGACGCGTCGGTGCCGTCCGTCGTCAACTGCACGGGCGATCCCGAAGGCAGGTCGACGGTGTAGACGTTGCCTTCGAATATGTAGACGACCTTGCCCAGCGCGGAGACCGATGAGGGCGTCGCGGTCGGCTGAACGGCCATCGCGGTCGATGTCGGCGCCGCCGCGGACGGCGAAGGAGTAGGGTTCTGTTTGCTGGAGCCACCGCACGCGCTCACGACGGCGAGCAACGGTAGCATTAGCGCGAATCCGACGGCGACGTTCCTTCTCGATGCGCGCGTAGCCCTTCCTCCTCACGTGATAGGCCTAACCTAGCGCGTCGCCCATGCCCGCGCCTGACGCTTTGCCGTCGCCATCCCTGCGATTGCCCGACGG
>JBEKXP010000210.1:0-2985 GCA_049511815.1 Dehalococcoidia bacterium | reverse complement strand
AGGACGCGGTCGGTCGCTTCGATGCAACCGCCGCCGGCGCGCAGAGCGACGTCGTAGGAGCGCGGCGAGATGTAGGTGTCGGGGTCGGCCCAGGCGCCGCCGTGCTCCGCCATGTCGCGAATAGAGGCGATGTAGCGCTCTGAGTGCACCATGGCGACCTCTTCGACCGTGGCGTCGCGGGCGGCCAGGGGGACGAGGCGCGCGGTGAGGCCGGCTTCGGTGAGGACGTGCATGATTGCGGTGAGCCGGAGGGCGCTTTCGGGGTGGGCGCCGGTGTCGTGCCAGAGGTAAAGGGGATCGTAGACCAGGCCGACGTTCGTCAAGATGTTGCGCCTCCCGCTGGGTCGCGTGCCCAATACAAGAATAAGACTTCCGCGCAGTAGGCGCCAATTGCGGGAAGCGAAGGGGCACGCCTGATCAGGTGCTTTTGTCAGTGACCGAATAGTGCACTTGCACCATGACAACCGGTAGCGCAATGTTCAGAATGAAGGTTGACGTCGGACTCAACAAGGAGGTGCCAGGTGCAGCGCATAGTTGAGCAGAAACGCGTCTTCCTTACATTCGCGCTCGTCGCGGTCCTGGCGATTGCTGCGGGCGGGGCATATCTGGCCGCCCGCCTATCCGGCGTGCGGGGTCCCCAGATGGCGGCGCCGCGGCAGTTAAAGCCAAGCGATTTCTGGCCTGGCGAGGGCGGCGTCCTACACATCGTTTACCCACGGATAGCTGGGTATGTCGACAAGGGCGAGCCCGGCGAAGGCGAAATCTGGTTTGACCCGAGGAATTCACGCGCACGCGAGGAACTGCGCTGGGACGACGGCACAATCGAACTGCTTAGGGTGGCACGAGGCGACTACTACGATGAATATAAGGTGGAAGGGGGCACCAAGACTGATCCTGTGGAGGTGACGCACTCGAGACTGCTAAATGGAGCCGCCTGGTCAGGCTGGCTAAGCACTTCCGAATTAGGTTTCTCCGGCGCAGTTCAGGCGGGAATGGTCGGCACGGAAATAGCCATGGTCCACGGTCAGCCGGCGCTAAGGCTTGAGATTCCAGTCATCGGGGAAGGCGGCGAGCGGCTCCCAAGTCGAATCCTTTATCTGGACGCGACGACCTTTCTGCCGATCGCGGGCGAACAGACCGACGACGCGGGGAGGAAGACAATTCAGGATGCGCAATACAAGGTCATCGAGTGGGTTCCGCAGGAAAGGGTTGATCCCAACCTCTTTGAGTTGCCGGCCAACCTTCGGGGGGCGCTGACGGAGAGTTGGCAGGAAGACATGACCGTGAGCGAAGCGCGTAGTTTCGTGGGGGTTCGATATCTACTTCCTCGGGGATTCTTTCCAGGGGCAGCCTCTGTACGGACTGCAATACTCCAACGAAAGGAGCACGCCACCGAACCCGTCGACTCACTACTTTCGAGCGGAATACTACGTCGAGAACGCCGACTCGGACACCACGTTGGTCGTCGACTCGGAGCCCAGCCTGTCGGCGGGCCGGCCAAATGCTGCGACAACCCCGTCCGGACTCAGGAGCGACGCGGTCCCCCTCCCCTCGTCGAGCGACGGCCGGGGCAACCTTTCCCTGACTATTGGCAATTCAACCGTGCGGATCTCAGCCCCCTCGGACGAGGTAGCGCAGAAGGCCAGGCTAGCTCTGACGAAGCTGAATTAGGGAACGATGCCGCTCGATTCCTGGCCTGAAAGCGTCCGCGGCTAGCTGGCGGCGAGTTTCTGCGTCTCCTGGAGATAGGTGATGACGGCCAGCACCCGCGGGTGGATCGACGGGTCGCGGCTGGAGACGACCTGGCTGAAGATGGCGTTGATGTGGTTCTCCACGGACTTCTCTTCCAGCACGAGCGCCCGCCCAATGGCGCTGTTGCTGTAGCCCTTCGCCATCAGGTGCAAAACGTCCATCTGACGGGGCGTCAGCCGGCCCAGGCGCGGGCCATGGGCGTCGTTGCGGCCGGAGAGGATGGCGGGATCGAGGACGACCAAACCGGCGGCGGCGGCTTCGATGGCGCGCACGAGGCCGGTGGCGTCGGCGAGCGACTGCTTGATGATGTACGACCAGCCGGGCGTGTTCGGCGGCGGGTTCGTCGAAAGGTACTCACGGTCGGTCTCGGCGGCCATTACGACGACGCCGATGTGGGGCCACTCGGTCTTTACGGCGTGAACGGTGGAGAGCGCCTGGGCATTGCCGTCCAGGCGAACGTCGACGAGGAGGACGTTGGGCTGGAGCGAGACGCACAGGCTCCGCAGGTCGTCCTTGCTCGTCGCGGTGCCGGCGACCTCCATGTGCGGTTGAGTCGAGAGCGCCAGGCGGAGCATGTCACGCCAGAGGCCCTCGTCCTCAACGATCAGTAGACGCAGCCTGTCGCCGTTGAGCTGTCCTTGCATGCGCTCAGACCACTCCTCTGAAGAGCGTCCTGCCTTCGCGGCAGAATAATCCACGCCTGCCGTAGGATATCCTTCCATTGATAGAGCCCGAGTCTGTTATCGGGCGGAGGGCCTCTATCTTTAGGGCTAAGGGGCGAATTCCGCTCCCTGGCGAAAAATCGCTCCGTTTCCCTTAGGCAAGCTCCCCTAAGGTCAGCCGTTTTCACGGAAGCGACCCAGATTCGTTCAGATTCGGAGGCAGGTGCTACCACCCAGTTGAAATTGGGTGCTGGCGCCATGCTGTTCCCTCTCAGGGAGGACGAAAAAACCAGCGGCAAGGAAAAGGATTTCTGGTCCCGGTCGCCGCCCGCGTCGCTACGTATTGGTACGGCGAAGCGGTGGAGACAGTGAATCGACAGAGCGAGAAGCTGCAACCGGGACGCCGTGGCGGACCAGAAATCCGCCAGACAGTAAGCGTAACCAGGGAGGCAAACAATGAAGAAAATGATAAGGCTCTTTCGAAGGGCCGCGCACGAGGACGATGGCATCACCGGTCTGGAGACCGCCATCATCTTGATCGCCTTCGTAGTTGTGGCGACCGTCTTTGCAT
>JBEKXP010000209.1:0-2986 GCA_049511815.1 Dehalococcoidia bacterium | reverse complement strand
CCGCCTTCGGTGATGTGCCATAAATCCGTACTTATCCCCACTCCTGGCGCCTCTTCTGCGCGCTTCTTCGCGAAGAACGTGACCCGCATGGCAGAAATCCAGTCTCTTTTCGGGCTGTAGGAAGCGTGGGCAAACTCTGCCTCTGCGTGCTGCGCTCCGATGCCTATCGTACAGAATCCGGTAGCGTCCCAAGGCCGCACCCATCCTGCTGCCTCAACGCTATAGATGTGGGCGGTTTCGTCGAAGCCTGCAACTATGACTTCGCCGAGATCGTTGTCCTCGTCGGAGATGCTGCTATTGAGGCGTTCGAAAAAATCGGCGGTCCACTCTCGTTGGCGACCGACAAAGTTGTCCAATGTCAGGTTGTAGGGCTGAAGATACTGTTGCTCCACGTCTCTACGTCGAATTGCCTGTATCTCCCCGGCTAGAACATCAGCTAGTTCTTTCACGGTACAGGTCTGTCCACACTTGGAAGCGGCGTTGTGGTAGGCTTCCAAAAGGGAATCGACCGAGCCGGACATGAGGACTGCGAGGTTCTGTCGGTGCCAGACCAGTTTCGTCTGATCAGCAAGTTCATACTCGCGTATCCTACGAGCCGTTATCATCCGGTCTGCAGCAAGTACGATTACCTGAGATTCCAAGTGCGTTGCTAAGGCAGCGATGCAAACGGTCATCGGGCGACGCCTCCTTCGGCGTTAGTATACCGCCCATGTCTACCTCAGAATGAAACCCCATCTCAAGGGCCGGCAGCGACCCACCTGAAGTGCGGCTGCCTCCGTCGCGGGTGCCCTTCCCCGTGTCACGAATCCCTTACCATCTCCTCTCGACTCTGCTATCCTGACCTCACACCCTTCGAGGTCGCGTCGCACCATGCCTGCCAGCCCGCTCATCCGCCGCTTCCATCCGTCGAGCCGTCCGCGCGCCGCCATTTCGCCCGCTTTTGGCCCATCTTGGCCCCTTTTGCCGCCTTTTCGCGCACTTTCTTAGCTTCACTTCGTTACCATCCAGATTCGGAAGACGCGCGAAAAAACATTTGAATTCAATGGGTCAATCAAACGCCCCTGACCACCACCTAGCCCCAGCTCCGCCGCGGGGAGCGGGGTCATGCCGCGTCCTTCAGGGCGCGGTAGTGTCCCCAGCCGGCCCCGGCTCGGCCATGGGGAGCGGGGTCATGCCGCGTCCTTCAGGGCGCGGTAGTGTCTTCCGACCCCGCCGCTGGTCACTCTCCCCCGTCTCGCCTACAATGACGGTGGGAGGGACGCCATGAAACCCCAGATCGACCTCTTCGAAGCCATCGGCACCCTGCGCGCCATGCGCCGCTTCACCGACCAGCCCGTCACCGACGAAGAGCTGTGGACCATCCTGGAAGCCGCGACGATGGCGCCCAGCGGCGGCAACCGCCAGCCGTGGAACTTCATCGTCATCCGCGACCCCGAGACCAAGCGCCGCATCGCCGACTACTACAGCCAAGCCTGGGACGCCACCTACGGCAAGCTGCAGGCGCCTCCGTCGGGCTCGGGCCCCCAGGGCCTCGGCAGCGCCTACCGCTCCGCCGAGCACCTGGCGCACCACCTTGCGGACGTGCCCGTGCTCATCATGGTCACCACCCAGGGCGCTGGCTTCGGGACCTCGGTTACCGGCTCCTCCATCTTCCCGGCCATCCAGAACCTCATGCTGGCCGCGCGCGCCCTCGGCCTCGGCACGACGATAACGACGCTCCATCGACTGCACGAAGCCGAGGTCAAGAAGCTCCTCGGCATCCCCGACGAGATCGAGACGATGGCGCTCATCCCCGTCGGCCGGCCGGCCGGGCGCTTCGGGCCGCCGCGGCGCCTGCCGGTCGATGAGGTGACCTTCTGGGAGAAGTGGGGCGCCAGGCGAAGCCGGAAGCCGGACCAGGATGAATCGAAGGAAGCCTAGGCGGCCCGACATGTTCGAGGAGCGCGCCCGAGCCCAGAGCGAGCGCGAGGCGCCTCTTGCCGCCCGCATGCGCCCGCGCACCTTCGATGAGTTCGTCGGCCAGGAGCACCTCGTCGGCGAGGACCGCCTGCTGCGTCGCCTCATCGAGTCCGACCAGGTCCCGTCGATGATCTTCTGGGGCCCGCCCGGAAGCGGCAAGACCACCCTCGCCCGCATCATCGCCGCCCAGACGAAGTCCCACTTCGAGCCCATCTCGGCCGTCACCGCCGGCGTCGGCGACCTGCGACGCATCGTCGCCGAGGCGCGTGACCGCCACGCCCTGTACGGCCAGCGCAGCATCCTCTTCATCGATGAGATCCACCGCTTCAACAAGGCCCAACAGGACGTCATCCTGCCGCACGTCGAAGAGGGCACGGTTACACTGATCGGCGCCACGACCGAGAACCCCTCGTTCGAAGTGATCGGGCCGCTGCTCTCGCGCAGCCGCGTCTACACGCTGAACCTGCTGACGCCACAGCAAGTCGAGATGATTCTGCGGCGCGCGCTGGCGGACGCAGAGCGAGGGCTCGGTCGCGCGAAGCTCGCGGTCGACGACGACGTGATTGCGACGCTTGCCGCAAGCAGCGGCGGCGACGCCCGCATCGCCCTCAACGCCCTCGAGCTGGCCGCGGCGGCCGCAACTCCCGACGAGCAAGGCGTCAGGCGGATCACCGCCGCCCTCGTCGAGGAGGCGCTCCAGCACCGCACGTACCTTTATGACCAGGCCGGCGAGGCGCACTACGATACCATCTCCGCCTTCATCAAGTCCCTGCGCGACTCCGACCCCGACGCCGCCCTCTACTGGCTGGCGCGCATGATCGAGGCGGGCGAGGACCCGCTGTTCGTGGTCCGCCGCATGGTCATCCTCGCCGCCGAGGACGTCGGGCTGGCCGACCCGCAGGCGCTGGTCGTCGCGACGGCCTGTCAGCAGGCGGTCCACTTCGTCGGCATGCCGGAGGGCTACCTGCCGATGGCCGAGTGCGCCATCTACCTGGCGACAGCGCCGAAGAGCAACTCGGCGCTCGCG
>JBEKXP010000208.1:0-3020 GCA_049511815.1 Dehalococcoidia bacterium | reverse complement strand
ACTTTCATGCCCCGCCGGGAGGCCCACAATGAAACTCCTTCGACTCCTGCCCCTGCTCCTCCTTCCCGCACTCTTCCTAGGTGACACCTGTGTCAACACTGTCGAACAAAAAGCCCCCGGTGGCCCTTGGGTCGGCGAGGTTACGAACAATGGCCCAAACCCGATGAACCACTTGCAGGTCCAGGGTCAGATCCTCGATTCAAACGGCCAGGTGGTCAGCTACTCGAGCGTGCAGGCCTGCCCGCTCCTGCTTCGTCCCGGCGAGAAAGGCGCCTACGAGATGTCTTTCCCGGCAGACCCGAATGCCCTGTCTCTCCCGCTGCACGCCCTGCTAAGCCCGCAGGTGCAAGGTGATCCGACGCTCGGTTGGGATACGTCCAGCGACGGGCTCATCGCCAGGATCGTGGAGAAAGACGCCGCAAGGCGCTACGTCCTCGCCGAAGTGACGAACCAATCGCCGCAGACCTACTGGAACCTCACGATCTGTGCGATTGGTCGAACCTCGGCGGGTGCTGTCGCCGCTGTGACGAGCGTCGACCTCTTCCCTAACCTCCTTCGCTCCGGCGACAAGACGAGAGTTGCCATCTTCTTCAGCACAATGCCCGACACGGTCGACCTTTTCCCAAGCGGCACCCAGACGTGCTGCGTGAGCGACCTTTCCTTTGATCCTGCGCTCTTTCGCGTCACCGCCACGAAGATAGTAAACGCGCCGCAGGGGCGTGAACTCGACGTTGTCGGTGAGATGGACAACCAGACGGGACAGGACCTCTCCAACGTAAGGCTGCAGGCCTACGAGCAAAGAGAGCCTGCCTATCCCGTGCAAGCTTCGGTAGGTTGCGGCGACGGGACGATTGTACGGGGCGCCAGGGGCCAAGCCGCCTTCGCCATACCGCTTCAGCCCGGCGACAACGGGACGTCAGTCGTAATCGCCGGTATCCAAGCGTCACCGGGGTCGAACGTCGCCGTCGTGCCGGTTTCAAGCCCGACTCTGACGCAACAGGGTGAGGACTTCGTCGTCTCGGCCACCCTGTCGAATCCCACAAACCGGTGGCTGAACATTCGCGGCGTCTGCTACAATCTGCGTGATTCGAGCGGGACACTCGTCGGCACGCTTTCGGGCGGCTCAGAGAACCCGATGATGCCGCCCGGCATAACCCGTGCGGTCTCCGCGGTGGTGTCGCCGCTGGGGAAACCGGACGCCGCGGAAGTCATCGCTTACGCCGACGTGCTTGATCAGCCGCCTCCGACCAGCGGACCGGTATACTAGCCAGCCGCTCAGTCCTTGCGCCCAAGAATCGTCACCGAGCAAACCGAGCCCGGCCCGCCCAGATTGTGCGCCAGCCCCAGCCGAGCGTCCTTCACCTGCGCCCCGTCCGCGCGCCCCTGCAACTGCTTCGTTATCTCGTACAGCATTCGACAGCCCGTCGCGCCGATTGGATGTCCGAAGCACTTGAGCCCGCCGCTCGCGTTCACCGGCAGGTCGCCGTCCACGTCGGCGTGACCCTCCGCGACGAAGCGTGCCCCCTGGCCCTGCCCGCAGAAGCCGAGGTCCTGGTAGTTCAGTATCTCCGTGATGCTGAAGCAGTCGTGCACCTCCGCCAGGTCGATCTCCTTCGCCGGGTCCTTGACGCCCGCCTCCGCGTAGGCCGCTCTGGCCGCGTCCTGCGTCGCCGTGAAGCCGAGGAAATCCGTCGAGTTCGAGAACATCGGCCGGCCCGTGGCCATCGCCAGCGCGTTCGCCTTCACCAGCACGTAGTCGTCCTTGTGCTTGCTCTTCTCGGCGATCTCCGGACGCGTGATCACCAGCGCCGCCGACCCGTCGGACATCGCGCAGCAGTCGAAGCGCCCCAGCGGCCAGGCGATCATCGGCGCCGAAAGCGCGTCCTCCATCGTTATCTCCCGCCGGAAGTGCGCCTTCGGGTGCTTGGCGCCGTTCTTGTGGTTCTTGACCGCCACTCGAGCTAAGTCCTCCTTCGTCCAGCCGTACTGATGGAAGCAGCGCGTCGCCGACAGCGCGAACAGCGCCGGCGCGCTCGCCACGCCGAACACCGGATGGCTGAAGCCCTGCATCGGAAGGCCGGAGCTGCCCGTGTCCATCAGCTTCTCGACGCCGCAGGCCATCGCGACGTCGTACGCACCGGACGCGACGGCAAAGCAGGCGTTGCGGAACGCGTCCATCCCCGACGCGCAGTAGTTCTCGACGCGCGTCACCGGGATGCCGAAAAGCTTCATCGGATCGGAGAAGGTGTTGCCGCTGAGCCCCGTGAACGGGTAAAGAACACCGATCCACGCTGCCTGCACGTCCTGCGGCGACATGCCGGCGTCGTCCAGCGCCTCGTACGCCGCCTCGACGACGAGGTCCTCCACGTCCTTGTCCCACAGCTCGCCGAACTTTGTGCAGCCAACGCCTATAATGGCGACCTTGTCGCTTATGCTTCCCATGGCCTCTCCTCCTTGCTCAACGTCACGCCGCGAATCGGGGCCATTGTAGGGGAGGACTTTAGTCCTCCCGCTGCTTTCTACCCCGCTACCACGACCGGCCGCGCCTTCCAGTAATAGTTGTGGAAATTCGCTCCCTCGTGCAGCCGGCGGAACAGCACCTCGACCGGCAGTCCCACCTTCACCTCATTCGGGTCGGCGTCCGTCATCTCCAGGAACACGCGCCCGCCGCCCTCCAGGTCGATGACCATCCGCGCTACCGGCACGTTCAGATACTGGCCGCTCGACAGGTGGTCCAGCGTATAGGTGTAGACGTTCCCCCGCCGCGACAGCTTGACCGGCTCCACGTCGTCCTTCTGGCCGCACTCCGCGCACACTCGCGGCGGCGGATACTGAACGACGCCGCAGTTCCGGCAGCGCCCGCCGACAAAGTTGAGCTCCTGGCGAGCGTCCCGCCAGTACGTTACCGGCGACCCGTCCGCAGCCGGCGTCTCGCGCTGCGTCAGCCCCCGGAAGTGGACATAAGACGTGTAGTTCGGCAGCGGTCGCTTCTCCGCCAGATGGCCTGCCAGCCCCTTGCG
>JBEKXP010000207.1:0-3027 GCA_049511815.1 Dehalococcoidia bacterium | reverse complement strand
CTTCCCGTTCTGCACCTTCACCACGCCCCAACCGCCCGGGCCGGGATTCCGCTCGCAGCTACCGTCGGTGAACACCCCGGTGTCGGGACCGTCGGTGAATTTGCGCAGGACCTCGTCGGTCGTCAGATTCACCTCTGGTCCCGCCCGCCTCTTCTGGCCCCGGTAGCAAGCGGGGCACATCTTAGGTTTCCAGCCAGGATACTTCTTGCTGGCATCCTCCCGTAACGCGAATGAAGCACCGCACTGCGCGCATTTGAGCTGCTCCATCACGCGGCCTCCTTGCGCCGCCCGGACGGCAGCATCGCCGTCATCTCCGCCGCCGACGTTACCCTGCGATAAACAACCCGCGTAGCCGAGGCTTTCCAGCCTCGGCGTCTTCTGACCCTACTCCGGTGGCGGCTCCTGCTCCGCTGGCGGCTCCATCTCCGCCGGCGGCTGCGCCTGAAGCGCCTTCATCGTCTCCGGCGTCCCCACCGGACTGGGCGTCCCCACCGGACTGGGCGTCACGACGGCGCCGCCCTTCTCAATGAACGCCCGGATGATGTCGATCGGCACCGGGAAGACGATCGTGCTGTTCTTCTCGGTCGCAATCTCCGCCAGCGTCTGCAAGAAGCGTAGCTGCAGCGTCGTCGGCGTCGCCGCGATAATCGCGCCTGCCTGCGCCAGCCGCTCCGCCGCCTGGAATTCGCCCTCGGCGTTGATGATCTTCGCCCGCCGCTCTCGTTCCGCCTCCGCCTGACGCGCCATCGCCCGTTGCATCCCCTGTGGCAACTCGACGTCCTTCACCTCGACGGTGCTGACCTTGACGCCCCACGGCTCCGTCTGCTCGTCGATGATCTGCTGCAGGCGCTGGTTTATCTTCTCCCGTTCCGCCAACAGCTCGTCCAGCGACGACTGCCCCAGCACGCTCCGAAGCGTCGTCTGCGCTATCTGGAACGTCGCGCGGATGTGGTCCAGCACCTTCAGCACCGCTTCCCACGGCCGGACGATGCGGAAGTAGACGACGGCGTTCACCTTCACGGTCACGTTGTCCTTCGTGATCGCCTCCTGGCTCGGCACGTCCAGCGTCACGATGCGCAGGTCCCGTTTCACCAGCCGCTCGAAGCCGGGGACGACGAGGAACGGCCCCGGCGGCACGACCCCCAGCGCGTGGCCCAGGCGGAACAGCACGCCGCGCTCGTACTCCTGGACGATCCGCAGCGACCCGATGATCGCCAGCGGCAGCAGGAGCCAGCGCATCGCGCTGTTAGTGATTATTCGCTCCTCGGCCTCTTCCTCAGGCTGTATTTCCATTCGTGCCACCTTCGTCCTCCTTTTCGAATGGCCGCACTCGCAGCTTTATCCCGTCGACGCCGGTTATCTCCACCGGCTCTCCCTCTTTGACGAACCTGCCTGTCGATGTCGCCGACCAGCGCTCGCCGTTGATGAAGACCATGCCCGTCGGCTCCAGCGCCGTCCGCGCGACGGCCCGCTTCCCGACGAGGTTGTACGTGTTCAACGTCGCCGGCAAGCGCCGGGCCCGAATCATCGAGTTGACGATCGAGAATACGAAAAACGCAATGACTACGGCAAGGCCGATGATCAGCCACCGCGACACCTGGAACTGCGGGTTGCTCGTGCTCGTCAGGAGCAGCCCTCCCAAAATCAAGGATATCACGGCGCCGATGCCGAGTGTGCCGTGCGCGCCCACAACTAACTCCGCTCCCAGTAGCACGAATGCCAGGATGATGAAGAAGACGCCGGCCCAGTTCACCGGCAGCGTTCCGACGGAGAAGAAGCCGATGAGGAGCGCTATCGCCCCGAAGATGCCGGGGAAGGTTATGCCCGGATGGATTAGCTCGATGAGAATGCCCAGGCTGCCCAGGCTGATGAGCAGGAAGGCGATGTTCGGGTCGCTGATGATGAGAAGGAACCGCTCGATCAGCGTCATGCCGTTCGTCACCACCGGCGCGTCCTGCGTCTGAAGCGTCACCGTGCCGGAGGCAAGCGTCACGGACCGTCCGTTCACCTGGTTCAGCAGGTCGTCCAGGCTGCCCGAGACGAAGTCCACGACGTTCTGACTGAGGGCCTCGTCCTGGTTGCTGGCGATGCTCTGCCTTACCGCCTGCTCCGCCCAGTCGGCGTTCTTGCCGCGCAGGTCCGCAATCCCGCGCGCGTACGACGCCGCCTCGTTCGTCACCTTGTCGCCGAGCGTCCCCGTGATGTCGCCGCCCGTCGCGCTGACGGGATGCGCTGCGCCGATCGTCGTATTCGGCGCCATCGCCGCCACGTTGCCCGCCATGACGATGAACGTTCCCGCCGAAGCCGCCCGCGCGCCGCTCGGCGAGACGTACGTGATTACCGGCACTTTCGACGCCTCGATCCGCTGGACCATCTTGCGCATCGAATCCTCCAGCCCGCCCGGCGTATCGACGCGAATAACGACGGCCGCGGCACCGGCGTCCTCCGCGTTCGCGATCCCCCGCTCGACGTAGCGCGCCATCACCGGATTGATGTCTCCGTCGATGGTCAGCACGTTGACGGCGCCTTGCTTATGGACCGGATTGCCGCAGGCCGAACCAATCGTGCCCGCAAGCAGCACCATACCGGCCGTCAGCAGGCGGACGCCCTTCATCCCAATGTGTGTCAGCTTCGGAATCCTCACGCAAACCATTATACGCTCGCGAAACGCAAACGTCGGGGGAACGTGACAAAGGTCGTAGGGGAGGACTTTAGTCCTCCCGCAAACCTATCGCGCAGATTCTTAGTCCTCCCGCCTCGCCTGCCGTCACGTAGGTTGTTGGGACTTCCCGGCCAGACCCGTCGCAAGTTGAACCCCGCAAAACGCTATTGTAGACTGCCCTGGAGTGCTATGCCCGAAGAAATCGAATCCCTTCGTTGCCCCGGCATGCGTGACCTGCTGCCCCAACAGATGGCCCTCTATCGACGCGTCGAAGAGGGATTCGCCCGCGTCTGCGCCTCCTGGGCCTACTCCGAGGTCCGCACGCCGACCATCGAGTACCTGCACCTCTTCACCGCTGCCGGCAC
>JBEKXP010000206.1:0-3027 GCA_049511815.1 Dehalococcoidia bacterium | reverse complement strand
AGAGGGAACTCATCCACGGAGAGGCGGACCCGCGGAGTCGCGTTGTTCAGGCGTTTTCCGCGATCCGTCGCGTTGCCATTCGTTGCCGTTGCGCTCGCTTTCGCGCTTCTCAGCGGCGGCTGCACCGTTCGGGTGCAAGTCGAAAACGCCGTCGGCCAGGGCGTCAACCAGATCCGCGCTCAGGCGGGCCTTCCCCCGCTGACCGCCGACCCGCAGCTCGCCGCCATCGCCCGCCATCGCGCGCAGGACATGGCGAACCTCGACTACTTCTCCCATTCGCCGCCGGACGGTTGCCCCGCGCGCTGTTTGATGGAGCAGGCCGGTATCACGCCCGGCTGGACCGGCGAGATAATGGCTTGGGATGATGCCTCGTCCGCTTCGATGGTGGCCATGGCGGTTTCCATGTGGAGCAACAGCGCGACACACATGGCGGTCATCACCGGTCGCTGCTTCACGCGCATGGGAGCGGGTGCAGCCTTCACGCCCGAAGGCAAGAGCTACTTCGTCGTCGACTTCGAAGGCGACCCGCCCGGCTGCCAGCAGTAACGTGGCCGAGCCAGAGGAGGGAACCTAGATGTTCTGTCCCCAGTGCGGCCCCCAGATGTCCGAAAACGCCACCTTCTGTCGAAAATGCGACACGCCCATGCGAGAGGGCGCAACGCGCCCGGTCGCGGTGGCATCGCGGGAAGCGACACAGCGTTCCGCGGGTGCAACAACTGCGCAGCCGGTGCTCGGAATCGTCGCAATCATCGGCGCAGCGCCGGCGGTGGTTGCAGCGCGATAAGTTCCATCGGCATGGGGCTATATGCGGGCGTTGCCGGCGGCGCGATTGCCGCGGGCGCGGCGTTCTTCGGCTTGAAGCGAGGCGCATACTAGCGAGCGACGTGGTGCCGGCGCGATGCGCTTTGCGCATCGCGCAACCCGAACGCGACGAGCGTACCTCACACTGCCGTTACGAAGGCGACATGGAAGATCGACGTAACATGACGCGTCGTTACCAGTAGCAGCGTGGTTTCGCGGGCCGTTCGGGTTGCCGAACGGCCCGACCCCGACCCATCATCCGCAAAGGCTGCGCCTGCCTGCCGGTAGGCAGGGGTTTCAACGCGCAGAACTGTAATCTCCCCTTCGGCCTCAGGCGGGCCGGCTAGCCGACTGCCGGCGTCAGGTACCGCTGCGCCTCCTGCACAAACTTCTCCGGTTCGGCCGGGTACAGTGCAAGTACGCGTATATTTGGCATGAACCCGACCAGGCGCCCCCGCCTCAGACGTACACTTACACAGGGAGGATACCCTCGGCGGCCGAAAAAGATTGCGACGAAGCCTTTTCCGATCCAACTCTTCGGCTCGTACCCCGCCACCGTCAGCGAAGCGACATCCTGCCAAGGGACCTCAAGTCTCTGGTACCACGAGTAGTAGACGATCGAGGACGGCGTAATGACGATTGGCTTGCTCTTGTGTTGCCGCAAACCAACGTTGATACCCAAAGCCATCAGCGCAAAAACCACCACGCCAATTGGCAAGAGTATCAGGTCTGTCGCAATCGACATTGGGACGAGAATGCAAATGCCAACTACTGCGCCGGCGTAGACGGACCCCTGGATCAGGACTACCGGCGCGCTCGTGTCCGCCATTGGAAAAGCCGTCCCAACCTGCTCGATCAAGCTTCAGGTCCTCCCGATACCCGTTCGGCAACGCCGCGGCTTACGACGCCGATTCCGCCTTCAGGTCCGACTCCACCATCATCTCCACCAGCCCCTCGAACGACACCGCCGGATTCCAGCCCAGCTTCGTCCGCGCCTTCGTCGAGTCGGCGCACAGGTGGTCAACTTCCGCCGGCCGGATGAACTTCGGGTCGCTGCGCACGTAATCGCGCCACTCGAGCCCGAGCCGCTTGAACGCCAGCTCCGCGAACTCGCTGATCCGGTGGCACCCGCCGCTGCCGATGACGTAGTCGTCCGCTTCCGGCGCCTGCAGCATCATGTGCATCGCGCGGACGTAATCGCCGGCGTAGCCCCAATCGCGCTCCGCGTCCAGGTTGCCGAGGACGAGCTCGTGCTGCTTGCCCAGCTTGATGCGGACCGCCGCCTGCGTGATCTTCCGCGTCACGAACTCCGGCCCCCTTCGCGGCGACTCGTGGTTGAAGAGAATGCCGCTGCAGGCGAAGATGCCGTAGCTCTCGCGGTAGTTGACCGTTATGTAATGTCCGTAGACCTTCGCGACGCCGTAGGGGCTGCGCGGCCGGAAGGCGGTCTGCTCGTTCTGCGGCGTCTCCGCCACGCGGCCGAACATCTCGCTGCTTGACGCCTGGTAGAACCGAATGCCGCTGGCGCCTCCCGTGCGCGACGGGCTGGCGCCGGTGACGATGCGGATCGCCTCCAGCATCCGCAGGACGCCAAGGCCCGTGATCTCGCCGGTGAGCTCGGGCTGGTTCCAGGAGAGCGGCACGAAGCTGATTGCTGCCAGGTTGTAGATCTCGTCCGGCTGCACCTTCTGGACGGCGCTTATGAGCGACGTCTGGTCCAGCAGGTCGCCCAGTTCGATCTCCACGTCCGGCAGCGTCTGCTCGACGACCATGCGTTTGGGATTGTTCTGGCCGCGGATGAGACCGTAGACCTGGTAGCCCTGGGACAGCAGGTGCTCGGCGAGGTAGTAGCCGTCCTGGCCGGTGATGCCGGTAATGAGCGCTGTTGGCACGGAGCAACCTCCTTGCGGCGACGTGCCTCTCCGCGCTGCGATACTTGGCGGGAGGCCTGCCCTATTCTAGCGGCGCCCGCCCGAGGTGTCGAGGCTCCGGCAGATCGTCGACCTGTGTGCGGGCAGCGCCTGATGGCGCGAGTCGACCCGATTCTGCCGACCCGTTTGACAGGCAAGCCGATTGCTGCTATAAATACGTCTGCATCGAAAGAAAGACTTCTCTTCCCCTCAGTTCGACAGCGGAGGCTTTACCGTGGAATGGAATAGCTACCGGGAGCGGTCTCAGATGTATGGAGCGGCGATCTGCGGCGGCAGCATCATCGCCGGGCTCGTC
>JBEKXP010000205.1:0-3038 GCA_049511815.1 Dehalococcoidia bacterium | reverse complement strand
CAGCCGCTTTCGAGGGACATTTCGACCAGCTACGTCGAGCGGCAGAATCTAACGATGCGGATGAGCATGAGGCGATTCACGCGGCTAACCAACGCGTTCTCCAAGAAGGTCGAGAACCTCATGCACGCGGTATCGCTGCACTTCATGTTCTACAACTACTGCCGCGTTCACACGTCAATTGGCACGTCACCAGCAAAGGCAGCGGGAGTCACCGATCACGTTTGGTCCCTGCATGAAGTTGTGGCGCTTCTTGATTCAAACTGACCCACTACCGGAAGAAGGTCCCGGTTGCGCTCCGGCGGCGAAGCGGGATCTCGTCTACAACCTCGATGCGCCGGTCGGCAACTATGGTCAGAAGCGCGCCGAGAGCTGAAACCATCGGTTCTTGCACCTTCAGATTCAAAGCTAGGCTCGCGTCGTCAATCCACTCAATGACCGACAGACTCTCGGGGGCACCGCCGGGTCGATCGCCAAGTCTGCCGATTGGAGCTATTCCTATTATGCAATTGTCGAGCGAGAGGGGGCTTAGTCCAGGCACGACAAGCCGCCGCGAATTCCTAAGGAGGCCATCAGGTGGTTGCGCCCTTTTCAGCCGGTAAATCCAATCCACCAGGGGTCGCATCGCTTGCCTCCCCGTCAATCGCCGCCAATTGCCGTCCGAGTGGACTTCTTGATTCTGACGATCCTTACGCCGTAATCTCCTCGCCGCCGTCTACGCCGATGACGTTCCCCGTCATCCAGTACAGCCGCTCGTCGCACAGCGCCGCAATCGCTTGTGATACGTCCTCCACCGCCGTCGCCCGACCGCTCGGGTTCTGCGCCGCCGACCGCTCGTACAGCGCCAAAGCGCCCGCTATCTTCCGCATCGCCGGCGTGTCCGTGATGCCCGCGCGAATGGAGTTGACGGCAATCCCCGACGGCCCCAGCTCGACTGCAAGCTGTCGCACGTGCGACTCCAGCGCCGCCTTCGCCGCCGATACCGGCCCGTAGTTCGGGATCACCCGCGTCGAGCCGGAGCTGGTCATGGCGAACACGCGGCTGCCCCGACGCATCAGCCCGAGCGCCATCAGGTCCTGCACCCAGTACACCAGGCTGTTCGCCATCACGTCGAGCGTCATCTCCATCTGGCGCTGGCTCACCCGCTGCTTCGGCCCCTCGGCGATGTATGGGACAAGCGTCCCGAACGCCAGCGAGTGCATGAACACGCGCACGTACCCGTCGGGCCGGCTGCGCAGCGTCTCCTGGATCGACGACAGGACGGCGGCGCGCTTCTCGGCGTCGGCGGCGTTCGTGTTGAAGAAGACCGCCCGCCGTCCCAGCGATTCGACCTCCGCGACGACGCGCTGGGCATTCGGCAGCGTCGAGTGCAGGTCCAGGTGGACGCCGAAGACGTTCATGCCGCTGCGCGCCAGCTCGACAGCCGTCGCCGCGCCGAAGCCGCTGGAGGCGCCGAGGATGAGCGCCCATTCCTGACTTTCCTTAGTCAAAGCAATGCCTCCTTGTTGCTGAGGTAGCGGTCGTCTGTCTATCGGCAGGCGGGGTGAGGAGCGTCCGAATAACCACCGTAGCCGAGGCTTTCCAGCCTCGGCGGCGGACTTACGGCCAGGCTAGAAAGCCTGGCCTACGCATCTCTTTCAGCATTCTATCAACTCAAATCCAGCGACCGGAGGTACTCGCGAAGCTGGGGGCCCAGGTCCGGACGCAGCAGCATCAGCTCCAGCGACGCCTGCAGCAGCCCGAGCGGCCGGCCGGTGTCGTAGCGCTTGCCGTGGAAGCGATAGGCGAAGATAGGATGCGTCTTCAGCAGCAGCGCCAGGCCGTCGGTGATCTGGATCTCGCCGCCGATGCCCGGCTTCGTCTCGTGCAGCGCCGCGAAGACGTCCGGCGTCAGCACGTAGCGCCCCACGACGCCGAGGTCCGACGGCGCCTCTTCCGGCTTCGGCTTCTCGACCAGCGCCTTGACGCGAAAAACATCCTTCTCCAGCGGTTCCACCGCCATCGAGCCGTAGTGGCTGATCTCCTCGTGCGGCACCTGCTCGACCGCCAGCACGCAGCCGTCATGTCGCTCGTAGACGTCGATGAGCTGGCGCGTGACCGGCGGCTCCGCGACGATGATGTCGTCGGGAAAGTACAGCACGAACGGCTCGCCGCAGATGATCGACTCCGCGGCCAGCACGGCGTGCCCGATGCCCTTCTGCTCCTTCTGCCGCACGAACACCATCTCCGCCATGTCCGCGATGCCCCGGATCTCGTCCCGCCGCGCCAGGTCGCCCTTCTCTTCCAGTGCCTTCTCCAGCGCCGGCGCGTAGTCGAAGTAGTTCTCGACGGCGCGCTTGCCGCCGGAAGTTACGATAGTGATCTGCTCGATGCCCGAAGCGACCGCCTCCTCGACGACGTAGTGGATGACCGGCTTGTCGACGAGCGGCAGCATCTCCTTCGGGCTCGCTTTGGTGACGGGGAGCATGCGGGTGCCGTAGCCGGCAGCGAGGATGAGACCTTTGCGAACGCGCATCCTTGTCTCCGTTCGTTCGGTGTCGGAGGGTTCTCTGCAAATCGATTCTACGACGGGCGTGCTGCGCGGGCAAGGCGACATTCGACCCCCGGCCGACGCGGGAGGGACTTGCCTATCTTAAGCACAAGGAGGGGAATTCCAGATTCGGTGCCGCCTCGAAGTTTGCCAGGGCTGCCGGCCTCTGGTATAGTACTCATTTGGCTGGCTTTCCCCAATGAGGGAAACGCTTCAGGCTTTGGAAAGCCTCGCAACGGTGGGCGCCATCGAGTCCTCAGGGGTTGACTTTAGGCAACAGCCCCATGATAGGATGTCGCGGTCGTGCTAGACGGGGAGCTAGCGGTGCCCTGAACCCGCAATCCGCTATAGCGGGGTTGAATTCCCGTTCGAGGTCTTAGGCACCGAGAAACTGGTGCCGTCGCGCGGCGTAGAAGGCCTGGTCCTACGCGGCGAAACCCTATGAACCCCGTCAGATCCGGAAGGAAGCAGCGGTAAGTAGCGGTCTTCGGGTGCCGTAGGGCAACCGGGC
>JBEKXP010000204.1:0-3038 GCA_049511815.1 Dehalococcoidia bacterium | reverse complement strand
CTTCGACCTGCGCACCTCCAGCGACGGCGCCACCTGGTCCCCCTGGCGACGCCTCGAAATCGAAGCCGAGCCGCAGCAGAACCCGCGCCGCGAACGCTTCGCCACGCTCGTCTGGGCGCCGGGCGCGTCTTATGTCCAGTACCGTGCCACATTCCCTGCCGACACGCCAGAGAAGCCCGCCCTGCAGAGTGTGACCATCACCGCGATTAGCGCCGCCTCGCCGGCCGTCTTTCAGGCCGCTCGCGCCACAAAGACGCCGACCCCGAACAAGACCAAAACCCCGGCACCCGTCACGCCCGCGCCGACCAACGACGCCGCCGACCTGCCGCCGCCGTTCGCCTCCGGCCAGCTAATCAGCCGCGAGTCCTGGGGGGCGCCCGAAAGCTATCGCTACTACACCAACGGTGCCGAAGTGTGGCAGCGCATGTACATCCCGACCAAGAAGATCATCGTCCATCACACCGCCACTCTCACCAACGACAACCCGCAGGACCCGAACTACCCCTATCCCTCCTACACCGCCGACCAGGTCTTCCAGGACATCCAGTCCATCTACTACTACCACGCCATTACCCTGGGCTGGGGCGACATCGGCTACAACGCCCTCATCGACCGCTTTGGCCGTGTCTTCGAAGGCCGCCGCGGTCGCGACAGCGGCCCCAACGGTGGCGGCCGCGAGATCATCAGTCCCGACGTCGTCGGCGGGCACGCCCTCCAGTGGAACGAAGGCGCCTGCGGCGTCTCCTGCTTCGGGAACTACGACGTCAACCAGCTCAGCGCCAACGAGCAAACGAACCTGATCGGCACCCTCGTACAGTTCCTGACCTGGGCTTGCCGCCGTCACTACGTCTGGCCTAACGCCGCCACCGACTTCCTCCAGGTCGACTGGGTCTGGCGCACCGGCATCCCCAACATCTGCGGCCACCGCGACGTCAACACCACCGCCTGCCCGGGTCAGTACCTCTACGCCTACCTTCCCCAGATACGCCAGAGCGTCGCACAGGGTGCGGCGAACATCGCAGTCATCAAGCCCTCGGCGCAGATAACGACAGTCCCTTCCGCGGACGACATCAACAAAGGTTCCGTCACCTTCGGCTGGAAATCGCCCGACGGCTCTCCGAACTTCGCCTACTATCTCGAAGGCTGGTACCCCAACCTCGACACCGACGTCGAGACCTACTACTCCGGCTTCACCAGCGACCGCCGGCCCGCCTGGTCAAGCTTTGGCACCGGCACCAAGGCCACCGTCTCCATCCCCCAGGTCGGCCACTACACCTTCCACGTCCGCGCGCGCGACAGCAAGACCGACGGCGCCTACGAAGACAACTGGACCTTCATCGCCGGCCAGTCGCCGAACCCTAGCCCCAGCCCCGGCCGCGTCGTCGGCGTACCGGGCGTCACCCGCAGCAACTAGCCAGCCTTTTCGTCAGCAGCGAATGACTGCGGATGTGCAACGAATGCGCGCCCACGACAAGCAGCAAACGTCCGCCCTCCATGTGTCGCGCGATCTCTACCTGTCGACCGCGCTGATCGCGTTCTTGTTGCGCTCGTCGTCCTGCGGACTCCTCGCGCCGCCCGCCAACGGCGCCTTCAGACAAGGAAACGCGGCAGATCCAAAGACCGCCGCGTTTCCCTTCCAAGCGCCTAGCGCTCGGCCCGGTTCTTATGTCTACTGCCCCACCATCACGCCGGGCTCTCCGACACCGATAGCAAGGCTGGGCCTCTTCGCCAGCGAGCCAAGCGGCGGGATCTCGCGACCGAACAGCGAGTGCGTCAACAGACCAGTCGCCGTGTAAGTCGCCGCCAGCGCCGACAGCAGGAACGCGTAACCGCCGATCTGGATTAACCAGTCCCGGCCCAGGAAGAACCCCGGAACCTCAATCGCCGCCGCCGCCGCCAGGAGAAGCAGGAACGCAGACGTCGCCACGTTCACCCGCAGCGCCGCCACCGACCCGATCAGCGTGACAATCGACACCGGCAGGAACCAGTAGCCCAACGGCACGAACGTGCCCGTCGCGGGAATCGCCGGAATCGTACCGGCCGAGCTGAACACCAGCAGCAGGCCGAACGCAATCCAGAACGACCCCCACAGCGTGTGAACCGCCGTTCCCAGGCCGTCCCTCGCCCGGTAACACCACATGCCGGCCAGCAACTGCGCCAGTCCCGCCACCGCTACGAGTGGCGCTACAAATACCAGGCCCGTCCGGTTCATCCCGCCGTACCATCCAGCCAGATTAGCTCCCACCGCCAGTGTTGCCGTGGCAAACGCAAACAGCCCCAAAATCGACGGCGCGGCTATGGGCTGCAGGAATACGCGCGCACCGTTCGTTCCAACATGTCGCTCTTCCATTTCCTCATCTCTCTCCCGATAATCTGCAGCCCCAGGCCATCTTTCCTTCCCGAGGCCTCTCGGGAGACTACCCTTTCATCACTAACGATGTCATATAACTGTGTAAGTCCCGTGAAGAAGAACGAACGTCCTGTCGAAGATTCGTGAAGATGAAACGTTATGTAAACTATCCCCTACCCAAGCCGCGCTTCTCCGCTTCGACGCCCTCCGCCGGTTGACCCTTGGCCCCATCGCCCTACAATTGCCCTAGAAGCCCCATCGCCAAACGAAGGAGCGCATCCGGCGATTACGACACACGCCCCAGATCGGAGATAATCGTGACCACAATCCTCGAGCGCTTTCGCGCCCTCCACCAGCGTTCCGCCGCCCTTCACAAGCAGGCCGAGCGCATCTTCCCTAACGGCGTCACCCACGACATCCGCCACTTCTCCCCCTTCCCCATCTACGTCGACCACGCCCTCGGCGCCCGCAAATGGGACGTCGACGGCAACGAGATAATCGATTACGTCATGGGCCACGGCGCCCTCCTCCTCGGCCACGCCCACCCGACGCTCGTCCGCGCCGTCACCCGACAGATCGCCGCCGGCACCCACTACGGCGCCTCCAGCGAGCTCGAAATGGAGTGGGCCAACTGGATCCGCAAGCTCGTGCCCTCCGCCCAGCGCGTCCGCTTCCACTCCTCCGGCAC
>JBEKXP010000203.1:0-3049 GCA_049511815.1 Dehalococcoidia bacterium | reverse complement strand
AAAGGACGGAAAGGAGCCGGCCCGGACAGCGGCGTGGGTTTTCGGCGCGACGAGTCCGCCAATGGCGGACGAGGAGCGCAACAAGAACGCGATCAGCGCACGTCGCACTACCGTTTCGAAGGCGACATGGAAGATCGACGCAACATGAGGCTTCGTTGCTTGTAGCGGCGTGGGTTCCCGCGCCAGGCTTCGCCTCGCGCACCGCAGAGCGCACAGCGATGCGCCCCTACTCGGGGCGGGCCGCCGTCTTCTCTTTGATGCGGGCGGCTTTCCCGGCCAGGCCGCGGAGATAGTACAGCCGCGCCCGTCGCACTTTGCCTTTCCGCGTCACCTCGATCTTCTCGAGCCGCGGCGAGTGCAGCATGAACGTGCGCTCGATGCCGACGCCGTGCGAGAGCCGGCGGACCGTGACGTTGGCGCTGGGCCCGCCGCGTCGCGAGCGGATCACGACGCCCTGGAAGACCTGCGTCCGCTCGCGGTCGCCTTCGACGACCTTAGCGCTCACCCTCACGGTGTCGCCGATGCCGTAGGTCGCGATCTCCGGGTTCGTCTTGACTTCGATCAGTGAGTTTGCATCCAAGGCTTTACTCCGTAACCCTTAGACTAGCAGATATCACTCCTTTTCCGCCAGCGCCTCGGCGATAAGGCGTCGTTCCGCTTCCGAGAGGGCGACGCGCTCCAGAAGGTCGGGGCGACGACGGCAGGTGCGCAGAACGCTCTGCTCGCGTCGCCAGGCTGCGATCTGAGCGTGGTTGCCGGAAAGCAGCGGCTCCGGCACCTTCCAGCCGCGAAACTCGGCGGGGCGCGTGTACTGCGGATACTCCAGCAGCCCCTCCGCATGCGACTCCTCGGCCAGCGAGTCCTCAGAGCCGAGAACGCCGGGCAGCCGGCGGACCACGACGTCGATGAGCACCATCGCCGGCAGCTCGCCGCCGGAGAGGACGTAGTCGCCGATGCTGATCTCGTCGTCGACCAGGTGCTCCCGCACGCGCTCGTCCACTCCTTCGTAGTGGCCGCAGACTAGGGTGAGGCGGTCGCGGCGGGCCAGCTCGTCGCCGATCGCCTGCGTGAGGAGACGGCCCTGCGGCGTCAGCAGGACGACGCGCGCGTTCCTCTCGTGCATGGCGGCGACGGCTTCGACCGCGTCGAACAGCGGCTCCGGCTTCATGACCATGCCCGGCCCGCCGCCGTACGGATAATCGTCTACGATATGGTGCTTGTCTTTGCTGTAGTCGCGGATGTTATGCAGCACGATTTCGACGCGGCCACTTTCCATCGCCCGACCGAGGATGCTCGCTTGCAGCGGACCGCTGAACATCTCCGGAAAGAGGGTGAGAACGTCGATGCGCATGGCTACTCGCTGTGGTCGCCGTAGCGGCCGCGGGCGGTGCGCACAGCGTGCTCCAGGATGGGCACCAGGCAGGTCAGGCTCTCACGAACGGCGCGCTCACTGCCGGGCAGATTGATGATGATCGTCTTGCCGCGCAGGCCGGCCGTGGCGCGACTCAGCATCGCGTTCGGCGTGTGGCGCATCCCCTCCTGACGCATCGCTTCGGGCAGGCCGGGCGCGAGGCGGTCGACGACGGCGAGCGTCGCTTCGGGCGTCACGTCGCGGGGGTCGAACCCGGTGCCGCCGGTAGTGAACACAACGTCGAGAGCGTCGTCGTCAGCCCAGGCGCGCAAACGGGCCACGATTTGCTCCAGCTCATCCGGAACTATCTCGTAACGCTCGAAGGCGACATCCAGGGACGAGAGCAGCTCGCGGATGGCGGCGCCGCTCGTGTCCTGGCGCTCGCCGGCGGACCCGCGATCGCTGACGGTAAGGATGCCGATGCGGATGGTGATGGGCGTCATATTCGAATCCGAGCCATGATAGCACAGGCCCCCCTGTCTGAACAGCGAGCGAAATTTCTGGCAAACAGGGGGAATTTTGCCCTTGACATTGGGGCGCTCTATGGTAATATGTGGGACGGCGTGGGGAGATGTGGCAAGATGTGGGAACCTTGCCTCGCTGACCCACCACCAGTCAGGGCGGGAGATGGTATTTCGCGGTAGTTCTAGGTATAGCCTGGACAACAGGGGAAGGATTCCCCTTCCCGCCCGCTTCCGCAGCTCCTTCGGCGACGGCGTCGTGCTCGTCGAGAACAGAGACGGCTGCGTTGAGGTGCATGACGCCGCCGCCTATGAGAAGCGTGCGGAATTCCTCCTCAGCCAACGGCCGACTCGTGAGAAAGTGCGTCTGCTGTGGCGGGGATATTTCGGCAACTCCTTCGACGCGGAGATAGACGGACAGGGCCGCATTCTTTTGCCGCCCGACGTGCGTCAGCATGGCGACCTTAACGGACAGGTAGTCGTCGTAGGGTGCGGCGGATACCTGGAGATCTGGAATCCGCAGCGCTGGGCCGCCCAGCAAGAGAAGATCAACGCACGGTACGACGCTGACATGGAGTCGATGGAAGAGCGACCATGACGGTAGTGATGATGACAGCAATTCATATTCCTGTGATGGTGCGAGAGATGCTCGACGGGCTGGCAGTGCGGCCAGGCGCAAACTACGTCGACGGCACGGTGGGCGAAGGCGGCCACGCCGAGGCGATCCTGGAAGCGGGCGGCGGGCTTCTCGGCATCGACCGCGACCCGGGAGCGCTGGCGGTCGCGTCGGAGCGACTGAGCCCTTACAGCGACCGCGTAACGCTGGTCGAGGGCAACTACGTGGACATGGCGGCGATATGCCGTCGCAACGGCTTCGCACCTGTCGATGGGATCCTGCTGGACCTTGGCGTCTCGTCGTTCCAATTGGAGCACGGACGACGCGGGTTCAGCTTCAGTCGCGAGGGGCCGCTGGACATGCGCTTTAGCCCCACAGACACGCTCACCGCGGACGAGATCGTCAACGGGTACCGGGAGGAAGAGCTGGCGGACGTGATCTGGCGTTTTGGGGAAGAACGCCGCAGCCGCCGCATCGCCCGCTGCATTGTTGAGCAGCGACCGATCCTCACCACGACTCAGTTGGCCCGAGTCGTCGAGCAGGCCGTGGGCAAGAGGGGTC
>JBEKXP010000202.1:0-3179 GCA_049511815.1 Dehalococcoidia bacterium | reverse complement strand
TAAGTACGGATTTATGGCACATCACCGAAGGCGGTTATTGGTACTACTGGCCGCAATCCAAAGTCGTGCAGGCTCTCAATCTCATGTATACCGCTACCCGTTACAACGAAATCATCGGCATTCAGGGTGACGCTGAGCGACTTAACGATGTTCTAAGAGAGGAATTCAGTGTCGCAACACCACGCGTCGCAACGGAAGAAGAGCGCAAGGAAGCCGAAGCCAAGGCAGAGGAAGCGGACACAGCCGCAGTGACGACCCCTGACTCGTCGGGAATCCAAGGCGTCGCAGAAGGAAGTCAGCCGCCGAACACCCAAGACTTCTGAATCTGACGAGAATCGCCCGAAACATGGCCTGCCTTTGGCTTCGGTGACCATACCGGAAGGCGTACTCATTTAGGTAGTGTTGGAGTGCTTAGCCGACGGTTCGGCGCTTGGCCTTGAGGCCGGTCGACAGCTTCGTCGCCACCTCGCGGCGGACGCGGGACGGCAGGTCGCCCTCGTGCCGAGCGACGAAGGCGATGACGGCGTCGCGGTCGAACTGGCTGAGGGCGCGCAAAGACCAGGAGAGCGCTTTCGCCACCATGTCGTCGCGGTCGGAGGCGACGAGCTCGCAGACGGCCAGCGTGCGGGCGGCCGCCGCGCCTTTCGACTCGCGGCTGAGGACGACGGTTGAGACTACGGCGGCGCGTCGCCACCAGCGGTCGGGCGAACGGGCCCAACGGAGGAGCGTCGCGTCGTCGAGCCGGCCCTCCGCCCAGAGCGGGCCGCTGATGGTGCCGGCGAAGGCGTCGACGGAGGCCCAGTTGTCGATGCCGCGGCCCAGCGCCTCGACGCGCTCGGCGGTGAGAGACGCGATGGCGGCGCGATGGCGATAGATGAGCTCGTAGGCGACCTGGCGGCCTTCGAAGGTAGCGGCGTCGATGACGGCGTCGGCGAGTCGGAGGACCTCTTCGGCGGGAGCGTCGCGCAGGCGCTTCGACAGGTCGCGGACGACGGCGCGGAGGTCGGGCACGGAGACGCCGACGACCTCCATGGCGGTCGGGAAGTAGGTGACGGCGATGCGCTGCCGCTCCGGATCGGCGACGCCGCGGAGTCGGGCGTCGATTTCGGCTGCGAGGGCCGCGATGTCGAGCAAGAGAGGCTAGTCCTCCAGGGAGCTCCACCCCAGGCTAAAGCCCGGGGCATTAAGCCGGAAGCATGATTCGCATTGGCTAGTCCGTGGCAATCATTACGCTCGTCGCTTTGATGACGGCGTAGACGTCCTTGCCGGGCGCGAGGGCGAGGGTTTCGGCGGAGGTCCTGGTGATGACGGAGACGACCTGGATGCCGCCGGGCAGCTCGACGATGACCTCGGAGTTGACGACGCCGTGCTTGACTTCCTTGACTTTGCCCTTGAGGACGTTACGAGCGCTTAGCTTCATGAATCCGCGCCTCCTGCGTTTTTCCTCAGCTTAGCACAAGCGTCGTCGCCCTACGGCCAGCCGGCGTCCTCCCCGTCCTCGCCGGCCTCGTCGAGATCGTCGGGCGTTTCGCCGGCTTCCATGCGGTCGATCATCTCCTCGAACTCGGGCTCGACGTCCTCGCCCATCTTGGCCTGCATCTTGCGGGCGAAGGCGGCGACGCTACGGGGGTCGTCTTCGTCGACGCCGGAGAGGAGGGAGTCGTCGTCGAGGGAGTCGAGGCGCTGGTCTTCGGTGCGGACGACGGCGAAGCGGGAGACGAGGCGCGTCAAGTCGTCGGCGCCGCAGTTGGGGCAGACGGCGGGCGTGGACGAGGTCATGGAGCGGCGGAAGACGCTAACGCGCTTCTTGCAGGCGTTGCAGCGGAATTCATAGATTGGCATGGCGGGTTCTCGCGGGAGGACTAAAGTCCTCCCCTACATTCCCCAGATTCGTTGCGCGCCGTCATCGGGCGGAGAGGCGACGGCCGACGATCTCTTCGCGGCTGGGGCAAAGGGCCTGGTAGTCGCAAAAGGCGCAATGCCTGCCGACGTTCGTCTGGTAGTCGCGCTCGGTCACGATTTCGTTGTAGGCGGCGGTCACGGCAGCGACGGCCTCCTCCAGCTCTCGACGCTGCGGGCTCGTCGACCAGGCGGAGCCGTCGTCGAGGTACAGATACGAGGCTCGGGCAACGGGACGGCCGAGGCTTCTGTCCAGCATCAGAGTATAGAGATGAAGCTGCTGAACGTCGATGTCGTCCGGGCGGCGGCCGGTCTTGTAGTCGATGATGTGGAGGCCGTCGGCGTCGTCGTCGACGCGGTCGATGCGGCCGAGGAGGGCGAGTTGCGCGCTGATCGGCGTCTCGAGATAGGACTCGAGGAGTAGCGGGCGAACGGCGAGGTCGTTGCTGCGGGCGAAGCTGCGGAGCTGGTTGGTCGCGCGCTCCCGCCAGCGCTCCTCGTCCTCGAGGTCGCTGAAGCCGGAGCGGTTCTGCTGCCAGCTTTCGTGAAGGAGGTCGAGGAGTCGCTCGGGGGTGCGTTCGGCCGGCTCGGGGAGGGAGAAGAAGGCTTTGAGGGCGTTGTGAACGTGGGCGCCCATGGTGTTGTAGGGGGAGGGACGCGTGGGCAGGCGCTCGACGTACTGGTACTTGTAGCGTCGACGGCACTGGCGGAAGACGCGGAGCCGGAACGAAGAGAGTTTGAACATTTTCCTCAGGCGCGGGCAAACCCGGCGCAGCGGGAGGACTGAAGTCCTCCCCTACATTTCTTTCCAGCCGACCCGCCTCCAGAGAGACGGGCGCGTGCCTCCATCACACGCTATCGACTCGGCAGGGACGGCAGCTCGTCGACGCTGACGACGTTCTCGATGTGCTCCAGCCGCAGCAAGCGGCCCCCGGGCGTCAGATCGACGGCGATGACGTCGATGCGACGCTCCGGCGCGGCCTGCGGATGTTGCTGGCAGTAAGCATCGGCGGCGGCGGCCAGGCGGGCGCACTTGAGCGGCGTCACCGATTCGAGAGCGGTGCCCATGGCGTCGCCGCGACGGGTGCGCACTTCGACGAAGACGAGGCAGCCGTCGTCTTGCGCAATGATGTCGATTTCGCCTTCGCGACAGCGGAAGTTGCGGTCGAGGACGGCGTAGCCTTTCGATTCCAGGTGAGCGACGGCGAGCCGCTCGCCGAAGCGGCCAAGGCGCACGCGCTCGTCGCTCACGCCGGCCTCCCGACGAGCCGTTCGCGGAC
>JBEKXP010000201.1:0-3189 GCA_049511815.1 Dehalococcoidia bacterium | reverse complement strand
CCAGGGCGATGACTAACGTCGCCGCGCACAGTGCGAGGCCGACGGCTAACGCCGCTACCGGGATGACGATGACTCTGACGCTCTTGGGATGCCACATGGTGATACCTCCTTTGTGCTAGGTGCTGCTCCTGCCGGCCGACGAAACGAAGACGCGAATATACGGCGAACGGAAGCGGAATCGAGTGGCTCGGCTGTTACGCCGAGGCCGCGGGGGAAGCCCGCAAGCGTCCTACTTGCGTGTCACATACAAGGGAGGCAGCCACACGCGCTGTGGCTGGGACTTTAGCATCATATGTGCCTGGGAGAGGTTTGTCAAGGGTTTGCGGCGGCCTTCTTCTGCCCGATATGCTCGAGGGGGACGGTGGAGATCGATACTGTGCAAGAGGCCGTTCGCGGCAAGTCGGCAGTCAGAATCTGGGAGGGGCTCTGGTGGGCGATGCAGGGCTCGAACCCTCCGCCGACGGGCAAGCCTGCGGCCTTATGGGTGTAAAGCAGAGGGTCGCCCCAGCGGTTGGAAGAGCGTCATGAGTGGGGCGCTGGCGCTGCGGACCACACCGCACACCAAGACCTCATCGTGTGCATTCTTTGGAATGTCAAGTCTTGGGAAACGCACTGCCCTTGCTTTCCAAGCAGAGGGTTGCGGGTTATGGTCTCGTTTCGCGCTCCAGCACTCCGTTGGCTTCGCAACCGACACCTAGCTCGTCATTCCTCTCAGTCCGACCAGCGCGCGGCCGTGCTCGACCTCTCCCATATGGCGAAGACCGTGCTGGTAGACGAAGCACTCCAGCACCTCCAGCTTGCGCAACGGCCCGCCCGAGGGAATCACTAGACCGCAGAATATGTTCTGCATGTTTGGGGGAAGCACGGGCATGACCACCTCTGCCAGAAGCGGCTCATCCAGCGTTTCGAGGACCCGATCGGTTCGAAGGACGACTGCTGCTTGGTATGCCTTCCAGACATCGAAGTCGGCAAAGCGGATGTGCTGCATCTCTTCCACCGTTTCCTCTCTGCCGAGGGCATCGACGTTAACGCCCACCTTCTGTGACCAGCCGCCCTGCACCCAGAGGGGCCGCTCCTCCAGAAACCAGGCACTAATCGAGAAGTCCTGCGATTTCATGAAGTGAGAGAAGCTGAAGGCGATGGGCAGCACTCCCTCTCGCTCTCGGTGGTTTACCTGCTCGAGCGTCATGTCGCCGGCGGCCCGCTGCCACAGCGTGTTCATTGCAGCGATCCGTCTCTTGAGTGAATCGACGAACATCTCTGACATAGCCTTGCTCCTCAGTCGTGGTTCGCGCCGCGCCGCGTTTCAGAACGTCCTCGCCCGGATCGCCGGTCAGTCGAATCAGCGCAGTGGCAAAGGGCTGCCGGTGCCGAGCAGAATGAGTCCCAAGCCGGCGCTCATGCGGGATCGCCCTCGACAAACGTGCGGGCGATCGTCGTGAAGCTGCAGGTGTACAGGTCGCGCGCCCAGCCCGGCGACTGGAACACGACCGACTGGAGCGGGCTCCCTGTCGCCACCCGCCCCTTCTCTGCGCCCGTATCGATGTCTAGGAGAACAAGGTGGTCACTGGCCCCGTCGAAGTCGTTGACGGCGATCTCGCCGCTATCTGGGTACAGCAGGAAGTGGTCGGCCGCTCCGAACGCCTTCTCCCAGAGGCGCTCGAACGACCCCGGGCCGTAGCGGAAGCCAGCGATGCGCGCATTGCCGCTGTCGTAGATTACGGCGACGCGGCGGGCGCTGTCGATAAGCGGCGGGTTGACGATCGTACCATGGGTAAGCCCGAACGGGGTTAACATCTCCGTGTCGCGGGCGTTGCTCACAGAGACGCGGTGGAGGTGGAGCGGCCCGCTAGCAACCCCGGTTCCCGCCAGGCTGCGGCCGAAGTTGTTGTCGCCGTTGTCCATGAACCAGGCGCTGCCGTCCGCGATCACCGGGTCCCAGGCGTACGATTGCTCGCCATCGGGGAGCAGTCTGTACCGATATGACCAGCAGTCGTCCCGTGTCAGAGCACCATCCCTGTAGCGAAAGCGGAAAATCGTGTGGTCCCCCACGACGTACACGAACTCACCCTCAGTGCTCATGTCCTTCGAAATCCGGGCAATCGAGCCTTCGGGGATCTCCACCTCCGGGCAAACCGGCTCCAGCTGTTCGGGCTCGAGTAGCGAGAAGTACGAACGGGTCGAGCCGTCCCGCACGAAGTTCTTCATCACGAGGTTCCCGTCGGAGAGGGCAAGCAGGCTGTTGTACGGCTGCAGGCGCGGCAGTTCCAGGCTCGCGATCAGCGCACAGCCCGCGTCCAGCTTGTGGCAGTAGCGCCCGTAGGCAACATAGAGGTAGCCATTGGCATGGGCCAGGATGCCCCCCGCCCAGAACGGGCCGCCGGGCAGGTTCGGCGAGCGCTCGAGCGGCGCCAGGGTGACAGGGTCGATGCGCTCCACCCAGGACGTTGTGTTTTCAAACGGCTGCGAGTTGCCTTGCAGGAAGACCTCACCCGGCTCCCGCAGCACGACCATGTTGGCCATGAACGCGGTGCGGGATGTGACCGAGAGTCGCTCAGCCGGCTTCAGGTCTATCCCACGCGAGCGTGGGATGAGCTGGCGCCGCGGGCCGCCGTCTTCGCCGGGAAACGGGCTATCGTAGTAGCCGGGAACCGGAGCTGCCGAATCAAGACCCGTCATCGGCTGGGTTTCTCACCTGCCGGGCTGCCCGGCCTTTTCGTGCGGCGAATCTGTAACTATCTCTCTTCCAGGCGGAGGGTTTGCGCCCCTCTGCCGCCGTTCGCCGGTTCTGGTTTGCCACTCGCTGCTCTCCCAGATACGGATGGAATATTGGCACCCTACAGCCAACCCCGTCAAGCGACTGTACTCGTCCAGTACATCGAAGTGCACCCACGGCGGCGACGGAGTATGATCCGGCCGGTATGAAAACCCGCGACTTCTCCCCATTCGACTTCAGGGTTATCGAGGCGGACAAGGCATCGGGGCGGGACCTCGAGACCGTCTTCGCGCTCTTCGAGATGAACTACTGTCAGGCCAACCGCGCCTTCATCGCGAAGTCCCTGCGGGTGCTGCGCTACCTGGCCCTGGCCGAGCACCAGGGCATCCCGGCCGGCTTCGCTATCGGCGAATGCCGGGTGATGGACCTGCCGCGACTGCCGGCACAGGCCGTCAACCTGGCCGGCATCTGTT
>JBEKXP010000200.1:0-3217 GCA_049511815.1 Dehalococcoidia bacterium | reverse complement strand
TCCGTCCTTTCGACCGTCCGGTACAATAGACATAGAGACGAAAGGAGCGCTCCGAACCTTGGCTGTCCTTGCCCTGCGATTTGCCGGTGACCCTGTCCTGCGGCAGAAGACCCACGTCGTCCGCAAGATCGATGCCTCCGTCCAGCGCCTCATCGACGACATGATCGACACCATGCATGACGCCCACGGCGTCGGCCTGGCCGCGCCGCAGATAGGCCGGTCGGAGCGCATCGCCGTTATCGGCATACCCGAAGAAGAGGTCATCGTCCTCATCAACCCGCAGTTCGTCAAGCGCTCCGGCGAGCGACTCCTCGAGGAGGCCTGTCTCTCCGTCCCCGGCTACGTCGGCGAGATAACACGCCACGAGGCCGTCACCGTCAAGGCGCTCAACCGCGAAGGCCGCCCCTTCCGCGTCAAGGCGCGCGAAGACCTCCTTGCCCAGGCGCTCGAGCACGAGATGGACCATCTGGACGGCGTCCTCTATATCGACTACCTGGAAAGCCCCGACCAGCTGAGGCGCATCGAAACCCTCGAAGAGGCCGCCGTCGCTGAGGAGTAGCGCCCGGCCGCAGGAGGCATCATGCCGCGCGTATCGCTTCCCGCTCCCGTTCGCCGTCTTCTCGGCGACCTGCGACGCGTCTGGCGCCGGCACCACGCCGATGGCTACATCGTCGGCGGCTGCCTCCGCGACCTCCTGCTCGACCGCCCCGTTCGCGACATCGACGTCGCCCTTGCCGGCGACCCGACCCTGCTGGCGCAGGTTGCCGCTGAGGCCACCGGCGGCCGCGCCTTTGGCCTCGATGAAGAGCGCGGCATCATGCGCGTCGTCCTGCCCGAAGGCGCCGCCGTCAGTTACGTCGACATAACACTACTCCGCGTCGACATCGAGTCCGACCTCGCCCAGCGCGACTTCACCATCGACGCTATGGCCCTGCCGCTGGCGGCCGTCTCCCGCCGCGCGCCGCAGCCGCTAATTGACCCCTACGCCGGCGCCGGCGACCTCCGCGGGGGGCTCGTTCGCGCTGTGGGCGACGGCGTCTTCCGCGCCGACGGCCTTCGCCTCCTTCGCGCCGTGCGCCTCTGCGCCGAGCTGGGCTTCTTCCTCGACGACGCCACCGCCGCGCTCATCCGCCGCGACGCCGCTTACCTCGATCCCGTTGCGCCGGAACGCAAGCGCGACGAGCTTGTCCGCATCCTGGCCACGCGGGAGTCGGGCGGCTCCCTTCGCCAGCTCGACGGTCTCGGCCTGCTGGAGCGGGTGCTGCCGGAAGTCACGGCCTGCCGCGGCGTCACCCAGCCGAAGGAGCACTACTGGGACGTCTTCGACCACCTGATCGAGACCGTTGTCGCCCTCGACTTCATGCTCTCCGAAGAAGCGCCCGCCGGCAGCCGCGAGCACGCCTTCTGGCGTGAGCTGTGGGAACAGCTAGCCTGGCTGCCCGGCAGCCGCGAGCACTTTCGCGAAGAGCTGGTCGAAGGAAGATCGCGGGCCGCTCTTCTCAAGCTGGCCGGGCTCCTCCACGACATCGCCAAGCCGGAGACGAAGGCACCCGACCGCACCGGCCGCATCCGCTTCCTCGGCCACGTCGACCTCGGTGCTGAGAAAGCCGCTTCGATAATGCAGCGCCTCCGCTTCAGCAACGTCGAGACGCGCCTTGTCGCCACAATCGTCGAAAGCCACCTGCGACCCGGCCAGATGAGTAACGAAGGCCCGCCCACCCAGCGCGCCGTCTACCGCTTCTTCCGCGACACCGCCGACGCCGCCCTCGACATCCTCTTCCTTACCCTCGCTGACCACTTGGCCGCCCGCGGCCCGCGCCTGCACCTCCAGACCTGGCGAAAGCACGTCGCCTTCGTGAGCTACATTCTTGGGCGCTATCATCTTGAGCTGCCGCCAGCCCCGCCGGTCCGCCTCGTCACCGGCGAGGACGTGATGAGCGAGCTCGAAATCGCCCCGGGCCCGCTGGTCGGGCGCCTGCTCGCCGCTATCGAGGAAGCCCGCGCGCTGGGCGAAATCTCCACGCGCGAAGAGGCGCTCGATCTCGCGCGTCGTCTGTTCCTCGCCGAAGCCTCTTCCCCGAAAGCCGCCTCTCGTTGAAACCGCCCACGCTCCGATGCGTTTTAGCAACAAAAGAAAGCCGGAAGTTGGCTGGCGCGTAAGCTTCTGCGACGTTATAGTAGTGATTGTAGTTCTGTAGACGGTGCGAGAAGGACGGCATCGAGCGGACCCACGGATGGGGCGAATTGGAGAGAGCGATAACCGCTCACAACCAAATGGGAGTTAGCTAACAGCATTGCATCGCACGACCGATAGAATACTGCTAGCGTTCATCGTCCTGCTCGCGGCCTTGTCGCTGATCGTCATGTGGCCCTCAGAGCCGTGGCACTACCTGCCCGGCGCTATCCCCTGGCCTGAAGGCAAGGGGATTGACATGCCCTTCATCAAGCTCAGCGGCGACTCGCTTCAGAAGGTAAACGTGAAGCGCCGCGCCATGACCCTTGGCCTCGACCTCAAAGGCGGCACCCGCCTCGTGCTTGAGCCGGATCTCTCGAACGCGCCCAACACCAACCTCGACGACGCCCTCAACAGCGCTATCAACATCATCGAGCGCCGCATCAACCAGTTCGGTATCGCCGAGTCCGAGATCCAGCGCCAGGGCAACAGGATCGCCGTCCAGATCCCGGGCATGACCGCCGAAGACGCCATGGCGAAGATCGGCAAGACCGCCCTGCTGGAATTTCGCGAGATGAAGCGAGATGCTAACGGCAACGTCGCCATCCTCCAGCCCGACGGCACGGATACCTATGTCCCGGAGAACCAGATCCCCAGCCTCGATAGTGTTGACTGGGTTACGGCGACGGCCACCACCCAAGACGGCCAGGTCGTCCCACTCACCGGTCAGTATCTGACCGACGCCTATCTCTCCGCCGATCCGAACTCCGGCCAGCCCATCATTCGGTTTTCGTTCAACAGCGAGGGCGCTAATCTCTTCGAGCAGATCACCACCCGTATCGTCAAGGAGCCCATGGGCATCTTCCTCGACGGGCAGCCGATCCTCTACGCCAGCGGGCACATTGACGCGCCGACAATTCAGTCCGTGATCAAGGATAACGGCGAAATTACCGGCATGAAATCGGCCGACGCGACGACCCTGACCAAGCTGCTCAAGGCCGGCGCCTTCCCCGTCCCGCTGAAGGTCGTCCAGAGCGAGAACGT
>JBEKXP010000199.1:0-3243 GCA_049511815.1 Dehalococcoidia bacterium | reverse complement strand
ATGGGCGGCAAGCCCTCTCTCTTGCAAGTGGTCGAGCACCGCCCGAAGGTCTTCTTGGCTATGCTCTTTTTTCATCACGACCATCATCGCTTACCTGCTCCCTGCCTCATCCTTGCGGATCGTATTCTCTGTCGGGCCGGAGAACGCGGGCGCCCTTGAGATAGACGTGGACGATCTCGTCGGCGCGCTTCTCCGTGTTGATGAGGAGGAGGATGCGCAGGCACCGTTCAAGGCTGCCTGGAACTGCGATTTCGTTGGCGCAGATTAGCGGCGCATCCCTCCAGCCCATCTCGCGGGCTGCCCTGGCAGGGAACTCGGCGTTGAGGTCGTTTGTGGTGGTGAAGAGCGCTGCCGCGACGTCTTCGGTGTGAACGTCGTTCGCCGCGACCATCTCCTCGAGGAGCTCGCGGCCTGCCGCCAGGATGCCGTGCGTGGTATTGCTATCTACGGTGATAGCGCCTCGGATACCTCGGCAGAGCACGCGGCTACCAGCTCTCGAGCACGCCGGCTCTTCCCGTTTCAGGGGAGCCCTGCGTGAAGTGGGCCAAACAGGCCGGCCAGGAAGGCATACGGGCGGCTACGACGCGTTCCCGCCTCGACGCGGCTCGTCGTAGCCTTTGACCTTGTTCCTCCCATGGCCGGTAAGCACCTCATAGTGTGGTCTTGCGCTCTTCGCCTGATAATCGGATTGCCTGCCGGCGGTCCGGAGTCTCCGGCTCGCGCGGACGGCAACGCCCAACAACAGCAAACGCTGTCAGTGTGCTGATACTACCACAACTTCGCCTGCCTGCACAGCCCCCGCGCGTCTAGCGGTTCGCTAGAGTGGCGATGAAGCTGATGAGGTTGAACAGAAAGTGGGCGGATATCGTCGTCCACAGCGAGCCGGTGTAGGCGTAGCTGGCGGCGAACACCATCCCGACGAAGGTGAAGGGAATAAACACCGTCGGTTCGCCGTGGGCGAGCGCGAAGAGAAAACCGCTCATAAGCGCAGCGATAACGAAGCTGAAGCGCCTGGTCAGGCCGCCGAAGAGAAAGCCGCGGAAGAACGTCTCTTCGACCAGCGGCGCCAGAACCAGCGCCAGGACGCTGGCCATCACAACGAACGCCGTCTGGTTGAGAACGTCTCCTTTCAGGTTGCTTTGAGGTAGCAACCTGCTGCCGCCGATCGCGTTGGCGATGCCTTCATACACCAAGAGTATGGATAGCGCCCCTACAACCGCCGCAGGCGTCACCCAGACAAGGTTCAGCGGCAGCGGCCGGAAACCAAGAGACCGCAGCTTCGCCCCCCGGCTGCCGACAGTTAGCGATAGGGCGATGACGAAAAGCATCAGCTCGAAGGGGACGCTGGCCACCAGCGCCACCTGATCAGCATGCGTCGTGTTCTTTACATCGACGCCGAGGAGCCTCGCGACGATGACTGCGACCACTTCTATGCAGAGGAGGGCAACAACGCCGAGTACCAATCCGATGATGATTTCCCGCGGGCCCCAGACCACTTCCCGACGCCAATCATCCGACGTCGTTTGAGAGCGCTCCGGCTGCGGCTCGAAATCGCTGGTCATCCGCGAAGGTCCTTCTTTTCTCAGGGGCGATGTCTCATTATCGGCGCGGGAGACCGCCGTAATCAATCAGTAGGCGCCCATCGCCAATGCCACACGTAGCCGAGGCTTTCCAGCCTCGGCGGCGGCGCTAGACTATCAGTCAGACGTTCTGCGCGCCTACCGAAGTGTTGCACGTAGCCGAGGCTTCCCAGCCTCGGCCGCGCTAGACCATCAGCTCTCGCGCCTTAAGCTTCACGTCCCGCGCCGAGATGAGCTCCTCGCCGGCAAGCACAGCATCGACGCCGCAGGCCGCCATTCGCTCAACGTCCGCGCGCTCCCCAATCCCGTGCTCGCTGACTACGACGATGCCCGTCGGGATGAGCGGACGCAGCCGCTCCGTCGTCGTCAGGTCCGCAGTCTGCGTCTCGTAGTCCAGGTTCTCGATGCCGATCATCGCCGCGCCGGCGTCCAGCGCCCGCCGCACCTCGACTTCGTTGCGCACCTCCAGCAGGCATTCCAGGTCTAGCTCTGCGGCCAGCGCCATGAGCGTGCGCAGCTCGCCGTCGGAAAGGATGGCCGGCAGCAGCGCGACGGCGTCGGCGCCGAAAGCGCGCGACTCCCACATGTGGTACGGGTCAAAGAGGAAATCGCGCCGGAGGATGGCCGGACGGCCGCCCGGATAGTAGCCGTCGAGGATGTTGCGCGTCTGCAGCAGATGGTCGATGTGCCCCATGTAGTGCTTCGACTCCGTAACGACCGCGACGCCCGTAATGCCGCTGTGCGTATAGGCGCGGGGCAGCCCCTGTCGTTGCAGCTCATCGACGAGCCGTCCGCGGCCCGGCACGGCCTTCATGATCTCGCCGATGACCTGGACGCGCTTGCCGCCGTTCAGCGGACCGCGCGGGCCCTCCAGGATTGCCCGCATCAGGCTCCACTGCTCGGCGCGGCCTTCCTTCTGGTCGGTGAGCTGCTTGATCCGCCGCCTGAGCGATTCGAGCGGCTCCTTCTGCTGTCGATACGCCAGCTCTTCGCGTTTGGCGGCGACGACGCTATCGAGAAAGCCTTGTCCTGTCATGGCGCCCTCAGTATGCGAGAGAAGGCCGGTTCTGGTCGAGACGCGGGGCGTCAGATGTCGTAGGTGTCTTCGGAGCGGCGGCGAATGTGGAGGACGACGATGAGCTGAATAGCGTCCGACACGGTGTAAAGCGCTCGAAACCTGCCGATCCGTAGCCGCCAGGTGGTCACCGACGCGTTCTTCACCTTGAGGACGCCCCGCGGCCGCGGGTCATCCCTTAGGGCGGCCAGGGCCTGTGCGATACGGGCGGCGTCTTTCTTCGGCAACCCGTCGATGTTCCGTTGGGCGTGTGGGCTCAGCTCTATCCGGTATGGCAATCCCTCGCCTCTGCATGTACTCTTCCAGCGTTATCGCTGCGTCGGGGTTAGCGGCGTACTCTGCCAGGGAGCGTTCCGCCGCCACAGCGTCCAGCTCATCTTCAAACGTCTTATCGAGCGCGTAGCGGATAAGCGCCGCCATAGTCGTGCGCCGGCGGAACGCCAGGACCCGCAGTCCCTCGTGAATATCTTCGTCGAGGTAGACCATCAGCTTCTTCATCTCGCTCCCTCCCGTCACTCCCCGGGATTATGGCATATATATGTCGTGATGTCAACATATCAGTATATCGCCTCATAGGTTGTAGGGGAG
>JBEKXP010000198.1:0-3358 GCA_049511815.1 Dehalococcoidia bacterium | reverse complement strand
CGCACCATGTCCGAGCGGTTGCGCCGCGCCCACGTGATGTAGCAGGGAGCCTCGTAGCCGGGCACCAGGCGCTTGTAGGAGTTGACCCACTGGTTCGTGATCAGCGTGATCTCGCGCGCGTGCTTCAGCAGCCCCGCGATGTAGCACTTCGCCAGCTTCGAGAGGTGGTACTTGTCACCCTCTTCGAAGAAGGCATTGCTCTTGCCCTTGAACAACGACTGATGCACGTGCATGCCGGAGCCGTTCTGGCCGGCGATTGGCTTCGGCATGAAGGTGGCGTACACGCCGTGCGCCAGCGCCACTTCCTTGACGACGAGGCGGTACGTCATGGCAGAGTCCGCCATGGTGAGCGCGTCAGTGTAGCGAAGGTCGATCTCGTGCTGGCTGGGCGCGACCTCGTGGTGAGAGTACTCCACGCCGATGCCCATCGCCTCCATGTAGAGGATTGTATCGCGGCGGAGGTCGGTCGCGACGTCCAGGGGCGTGAGGTCGAAGTAGCCCCCCTGGTCCAGCGGCTGCGGCGAGTCGACGCTCTTGAAGTAGAAATACTCGAGCTCCGGGCCGACGTAGTAGGTGAAGCCGAGGTCGGCGGCGCGCTTGATGTTCCGCTTCAGCACGTAGCGCGGGTCGCCGTCGAAGGGCGAGCCGTCCGGGCGTATGACGTCGCAGAACATCTTGGCAGCGCCCTGCTCGCGCGGCCGCCAGGGTATGATGGTGAAGGTCGACGGGTCGGGCATCGCGACCATGTCGCTCTCGTCGATGCGGGCGAACCCCTCGATCGACGACCCATCGAAGCCCATGCCTTCCTCCAGCGCGCCCTCAAGCTCCTCGACCGTTATCGTGAAGCTCTTGAGCGAACCCAGAATGTCGGTGAACCAGAGGCGGATGAACTTGATTCCCTGCGCCTTGCAGGTCTGGAGAACGTAGTCCTTGTCTTTGCCGCTAGTGGCCATGCTTTTCTCCTTCCGATAAGATCTTTTTGGCTAAGGCGTCGCCGCGCGACGCTCGTCATTGACCGGCGGGCCGGTTGACTTCGGGTTTGGCAGCTCCGGACGACCCCGGAACCGTAAGGTCCGCCATCTGCACGACGCTCAGACCCTGGTACACGTAGGCGCGCTCTCCGTGCTGCGACAGGTCGAGGCCCACCTTCTCTTCTTCTTCGGAGACCCTCAGCCCGAACAGGAAGTCGAGCACATACAGGATCGCGAGCGTGGCGATGAGAGAATAACCCAGCGTGACCCCGACAGCAAGCGCCTGCGCGCCGAACAGCCCTGCGCCGCCGTGGATCAGCCCGTTCGCGCCCGCCGCGTTCACCGCGACCGTCGCGAAGAGGCCCGTCGCCAGCATGCCCCAGGCACCGCCGACGCCGTGTACCCCGACGACGTCCAGCGAGTCATCCAGATGCAGCAGGTGGCGCGCCTGCACGGCGAAATAGCAGAGCAGGCCGGCGCCAAAACCGATCGCGATCGCCGGGCCCACGTCGACGAAGCCCGCGGCCGGCGTTATTGCCGCCAGTCCCGCCACCGCGCCGGCTCCCGCGCCCAGCACGCTTGCCTTCTTCGTCTGCCACCATCCCAGCATCAGCCAGGTCAACGCTCCGGCGGTCGCAGAGATGTGCGTGACGACGAGGGCGTTAACGGCCAGCCCGTTGGCAGCCAGCGCGCTGCCGGCATTGAAGCCGAACCACCCGAACCACAGCAGTCCGACGCCCAGCATCATCATCGACACGTCATGCGGCTCCAGCGCCTCTCTGCCGAACTCCAGGCGCCGGCCGTACATGATCGCGGCGACGAGGGCGGCGATGCCGGCGTTCACGTGCACAACCGAGCCGCCCGCGAAGTCGAGAGCCCCGAAGTTGTGCAGCCAGCCACCGCTCCCCCATACCCAGTGCGCTATCGGCGCGTAGACCAGCAGCGACCAGGCCGCCATGAAGAGGAGGAACGTCCCGAACTTCGCCCGCTCGGCGAAGGCGCCCGTTATCAGCGCCGGCGTGATCACCGCAAACATCATCTGGAAGGCCATGAACGCCTGGTGCGGGATGGTCGAGCCGTATGCGGGGTTCGGCGTCTGCCCGACGTGCCGTAGGAACGCCCAGTCGAAGCCGCCGATGAGGCCCCAATGATCGGGCCCGAACGCCAGGCTGTAGCCGACGATCACCCACAGCAAGCTCACGAGCGCTATCACGACGAAGCTGTGCATTATGGTCCCGAGAACGTTCTTCTCGCGCACCAACCCGCCGTAGAAGAAGGCCAGCCCCGGCGTCATTAGCATGACAAGCGCAGCCGATATGAGTACCCAGGCGGTATCGCCGGCGTTGATCGGGTTTGCGGGCATGGGCCTCAACCTCCTCAGGAACGAATCCCTGTTCGGAGTGTAGAGGCCGTTTGTTACGATTGCATTACAATCGCATGACGATGCGGTTACGAGGGCGAAAGAAGTCACACCAATCCCTCCGCCGCGGGCGCTGCCGCCGCAGCCTATCGACGACGCCGATCACTTCAAAAAGCGCCGCTGTCCTTGCCGAGTTGCCCTACAAACCGGGCTTCTTGCTGGCCTCCGTACCCAGCATCTTTCCCGCGCCCATCGCCGGCACATGTCCGGTGCGCCCGTTGCTGCTCGTCGTCCTGGACTGCGGTACCGTCACCTCTGCCATCTGTGCGACGCTTAGACCCTGAACGGTCAGAGCCTGGTAGACGTAGGCGCGCTCTCCGTGCTGCGACAGGTCGAGACCCATCTCCTCTTCCTCCTCCGACACCCTCAATCCAAACAGGAGGTCGATGACGCGCAGTATTACGAACGTGCCCACGAGCGAGTAAGCGAGTGTCACGCCGACCGCCGCCGCCTGAGCGCCCAACTGCCCGGGGTTGCCGTGGATAAGGCCGTTCGCGCCCGCCGCGTTAACGGCAGCCGAAGCGAAGATCCCCGTCGCAAGCGCTCCCCAGACGCCGCCGACGCCGTGCACGCCGACTACGTCCAGCGTGTCGTCAAGATGCAACAGGTGCCGGGCCTGCACGGCAAAGTAGCAAAACGTGCCGGCGCCGATTCCGATAGCAATTGCCGGGCCAACGTCGACGAAGCCGGACGCCGGCGTGATCGCCACCAGACCGGCCACCGCTCCCGCGCCCGCGCCAACGACGCTCGCCTTTTTCGTCTGCCACCATCCGAGGACGAGCCAGGTGAACGCACCGGTCGCCGCGGCGACGTGCGTCACGACCAGGGCATTGACCGCCACGCCGTTGGCCGCCAGGGCGCTGCCGGCGTTGAAGCCGAACCAGCCGAACCAGAGAAGCGCCACGCCTAGGATCATCATCGACACGTCATGCGGCTCCAGCGCCTCCTTGCCGAACTCGCGGCGACG
>JBEKXP010000197.1:0-3377 GCA_049511815.1 Dehalococcoidia bacterium | reverse complement strand
CCGCCTTCGGCCTCGGAAAGCGTGTGCGCCAGATGGCGGGTGTAGGCGTCGCGAAAGCGCTCCACGATTCGCGGGAAGTCTTTCGCGTCCATGGCGTGCTTGTCGAGGGCGGCGCGCAGGATCGCCATGTCGATGCGGCCGGCCACTTCGACGCCGATAAGTCCATTCCCGCGGCCAAAGAGGTCGTGGAAGGCGAGGCTCATAGCGCGGATGCCGGCGCCGCCAGTGAGGATGAGCGTGCCGTCGATGTCAAAGAGCAGGAGTTTGCGCACAGACATTGGAGCGACCATCTTTCCCGATTGTAGCGGAGGCCGCCGTCAGGAGGCCAGCGTTTGACGCCCTGCGGGGGCCGGTGCGAAACTGGAACTAGGGAGGGTATTCGCGAATGATGGCTTTGCTGGCGATATTCGGCTCGTCTTTCCTGATCAGCCTCTCGGGCGCGCTGATGCCCGGGCCGCTGTTCACGCTCTCGGTCCGGGAGACACTGCGTCGCGGCTTCTGGGTCGGGCCGCTGCTGGCGACGGGACACGCGCTGATCGAGCTGGCGCTGGTCGTCGGGCTGGCGCTGGGGCTGAGCGAGTTCCTGGGCGAAGGCAAAGGGACGGCGGCCATCGCTATGCTGGGCGGGACGTTCCTGATCTGGATGGGCTATGAGATGCTGCGCACGGCGCCTCGGCAGGAGCTGGGCCTGCCTGCCGGTAGGCATGGCCTGCCTGCCCGAGGGCGCAGTGCAGCGCCTCAGCCGGTGCCCATACCGATCCCGATCGAAGACCCGCCGTGGAGTTACCGACGCCGACTCATGGCGGCGATGCGCGGCGTCGAGGCGTCGGCAGGGCCGAGGGGCCATGCCTCCCGGCAGGCAGGCGCGGCGGCGAGCATTCTGGTGCCGGCGGGAGTGCTGGTCAGCGTGGCGAACCCGTACTGGATCATCTGGTGGGCGACGATCGGGATGGCCTACATTGACAAGGCGCTCGTGCACGGGCCGGCCGGCGTCAGCACGTTCTTCACGGCGCATATCCTGTCGGACTTCGCCTGGCTGTCGCTGGTGGCGTTCGCGCTGGTGACAGGGCGCCGGCTGATGAGCACGCCGGTGTACCGCGGCATCCTGATGGTCTGCGGCGCGTTCCTCATCGGGCTTGGGGTCTGGTTCGTCTACTCGGGCGTCAGCTTCATCGCCTGAGCCGAGGCGAAGTCGCCGCGCAAAGCAATCCCAACCTTTTCCGACCCGCATTTGCGCCCTATTGACGATCTCCTTCGCATAGTCTACGCTGCTGCCATTCCGTCAAGGCGCAGGCAAGCGCCGGAAAGAGGTCGACGATGGCGATGGTGAAAGACCCCGTTTGCGGGATGGAGATCGACAGCGAGACGGCGGCGGGAAGCTCGGAGTACGAGGGGACGACGTACTATTTCTGCTCGGAAGGCTGCAAGAAGGACTTCGACGCGGCGCCCTGGAAGTTCTTGGGTACCGGCGCCGGCCTGGCGGAGGCGATGGGCGGGCGAGCGGAGATGCCGATGGGCGGCGCGGAGCCAGCGGCGCCGACGGCGAAGAAGTGGTGGGAGTTCTGGAAATAGCGTAACTCTCACCCACTAATTAGGCCTCCGAAAGCTGCGGGATTCATCCCGCAGACAGTTTTCCCTTGATAGCGGTGATGCCGAGACTGGCAGGACTCGGCGATGTCGACGTGAGGATGGTCTCGTGCCGAAGCCGCGTGTTTTCGTGACGATGGAGCTGCCCGTGCCTACCCTCCGAAGGCGGGCCAAGGCAGGCAGGCGGGCGGGCGACGCAACGTCGCGGCTGCGCGAGGTCGCGGACGTTGACGTTTGGACGGAAGAGGAGCCGCCGTCGCACGACGAGCTCGTCCGACGTGCCGGAGACGCCGACGCGCTGCTGACGATGCTCAGCGAACCCATCGACGCGGCGGTGCTGGACGCGGGGTCGCGGCTGCGGGTCGTCGCGCAGATGGCCGTGGGATACGACAACATCGATGTCGCGGCGGCGACGGAGCGCGGCATCCTGGTGACGAACACGCCGGGCGTGCTGACGGAGGCAACCGCGGACTTGACCTTCGCGCTGCTGCTGGCGGCGGCGCGGCGCGTCGTGGAAGGCGACCGGCTGACACGGACGGGCGGCTGGAAGAGCTGGCACCCATCGTTCTTGCTGGGGCAGGAGGTGCACGGCGCTACGTTGGGCATCGTCGGCTTCGGGCAGATCGGGCAGGCGGTGGCGCGACGGGCCCGCGGCTTCGAGATGCGCATCTTGTATCACTCGCGCACGCGGCGGCCGGAAGCTGAGGCGGCGCTCGGCGCGGAGTACGCGGAGCTGGAGCGGCTGCTGCGAGAGTCGGACTTCGTCACGCTGCACGTGCCGCTGACGCCGGAGACGCGGCAGCTGATCGGCGGGCGGGAGCTGGCGCTGATGAAGCCTTCGGCGATTCTCGTGAACGCGGCGCGCGGAGCCGTCGTCGACCAGCGGGCGCTGTACACGGCGCTGAAGGAGCGTCGAATCGCGGCGGCAGGGCTCGACGTGGCGGAGACGGAGCCGATCCCGCCGGACGAGCCGTTACTCAAGCTGGACAACGTCGTCGTCACGCCGCACATCGGCAGCGCCGGCGTGGCGACGAGGCGCAAGATGGCGGAGATGGCGGTCGAGAGCATCATGCAGGCGCTGCGGGGCGAGACGCCGTCGCACTGCGTCAATCCGGAGGCGACGGCACGCCAAAATCGGTGAGGGGCTTCGAATCGGCTCGGATTTCTGGTATTATCTGACCAACATTCCTCTAGACAGGGAAGTCTATTGCGCCCGCTTCGCCAGACCGGGAACCTGTGGCTGGCCCAGACGCTTTGGAAGCTGGGGGCCATTCAGTTCGGCGATTTCACGCTCGGCCGGACGGCCGTGCACTCGCCGGTCTACGTGAACCTGCGACTGCTGATCAGCAAGCCGGCGGCGCTGGCGCGGGCGGCGCGCGTCATCCGCGATGAGGTGCGGACGCGGCGGGAGATGCTGAACCCGCAGATCGCGCCGTTCCAGCTCGTCGCGGGCGTGCCGTTCGGCGGGCTGCACCTGGCGACGGCGTATTCGCTGACGGCTAAGGTGCCGCTCATATACATTCGCCCAAAGGACTCCGACGGCCCGGGCATCGAAGGACTTTATGAGCCGGGCCAGACGGTGCTGATCGTCGACGACCTGGTCACGGGCGGGCACAGCATCGTCGAGACGGCGGAGCGGCTGCGGGCCGAGGGCCTGCAGGTGAAAGACGCGGTGGTGCTGGTGGACCGGCAGCAGGGCGGTCGGCAGTATCTGCGGCGGCACGGCACGAGCCTGAAGACGCTTCTGACGCTGCAGGTAATCCTCAACTACCTCATGTCGAGCGGGAAGA
>JBEKXP010000196.1:0-3385 GCA_049511815.1 Dehalococcoidia bacterium | reverse complement strand
AGCGAGGGCCAAGCCCTCTCTGCACTCTCCGCCGCTAGACTGCCGCGGAGTGGGGTGACCAAAGGCGCCATGACACGTATTGCGGGCGCTAATGTTCCTAGGTATAATGCGCGTTGCGATGGCAAAGTCAGAAAGACCCAAGCGGGTTGTGCGAGCGGAGGTTGCGCGGCTGGAGGCGAATGGGGGGCCGCTACCAGACCGTGTTGCTATCGACTTCCTGATTCTGGCGGACTCCGCGGCGGAGGTGCAGGGCAAGTTATATCTTCTGGGCGGGGGATGGAACCTTTATCGATCGAACAGCTATCCGACGACATTTCCGTTCGGTCTCGCAGGTGGAATCCTGATTCCTTGGTCTGAGACGAATCGGCAGCATCCTGTTAGCTTTGTGATCAAGGCGAGCGAGGGGGACCAGTTGCTGAGAGTAGACGCTCAGGTGGAGATAGGGCGCGAAGCTGGCCTGAAACCTGGCATGACGCAGCGAGTGGTGATGGCCATTCAGGGTCAGGTGACCTTGCCGCAGGCAGGCACGTATGAAGTCATCCTCGAAACCAGCGAAGATACTAAGCGAACGATTTTCGAAGCACTTCTCGTTCCGGGGTCTCGGTGACGTCGCCGTCGGCTCTTGATAGGAGCCCTGTTCGCTCCGAATGCACGTGACGATTCTATATCTGATACAATGGTTTGAGGTGAAGTTATGGTAACGTTTTCTAGAATTATCGCTTCGCAGCCGGAGAATATTGTGTTTGAGACTCGCACGGCCGCCGCTGAGCACGTTGGGCCGGAAGACCACCGTCAGAGGATCGCCGCCGAGGCACGCGCTGCGTTGGTGCTAAAGTACGCACATTTGGAGCCCCTGGATTCCGGAGCGCATGTTCACCACGTGAGCTCGGAGCCGAATGACTGAGGGCGCTGCAGTTGGTGGAGCAGGCCCTCTACCAATCCCCAGAGCCGGGTGATTTTCGCCAAGGGGATATCTACCGCGACATCATTTCGCTCTCGCTGACTACGAATGATCCAGGCGTTTTGCGGACGTTCCAACGCCCTAATCGCACTATCGTAAGTTTGCATACGCCAGAATTTCCACCGAGGGACGGGTTTCACTGGGAAGTGCGCCCGGAAGTGGTCGCGGCTGAGGGGAAAAAGGCGTACGCGATAGTGCTTACGCACGACTGCGAGATCGAAAACGAAGATGAGGAGGGTTTCCGGCAGGTCGCCCTGATCCGCCCGCTGGCGGCCATACATGACGAAGTGGCTCGCTTGACGATCGCCGCTGGCGACCACATCGGTCGCCTCTACTTACCCTCCGAACCGTCGGTCGCTTTTCCGGAGTCCTACGCGGACCTTCGCGCGCTGACCACTTTTCGCAGGGGAGCCCTAAGACCGGATTTGCGCGTGTTAGGGCTGACGGATTATGGTCGTCGTTGGCTTCAATCCGCTTTAGTTGCCTACTTCAGTGAGCTGTCTCCAACGGCTGAAAACCTCGGTCGGGCTAGATGAGCTCTGGCTACAGTGCTCCCTCAGTCTTCATTTCGGAGAGGGCGGGTTCGAGGGCGGCGAGGGTCTGGTCGATGTCCTTCTCGTCGTGGACGGCGGAGGTAAGGCCGCCGGTCCGCATGAAGTCGCCGGCGCCGCTGTTCAGCATGGCCTGCTTGAAGGCGGCCATGACCCGCGGCGGCGTCTGAGGGACGTTCGCGCCCGGCTCGTCTTCCCACACCCACTCCCAGCCGTCGGCCGGCTCCGGGCAGTCGACGCCTATCGACATGTGGAACATGGACGATACGGTGTAGGCGCAGCCCTTGACGCCCAGCTTCCGAAAGACGTGGTTGGCGCCGCGGCAGAGTCGCTTGGCCATCTCTTCGGCGTGGGCCTGGGCTTTGCCGTCGCTGATGGTCTCGAGCATGGCGACGCCGGCGGCAGCGGAGAGCGGGTTGGCGTTGAAGGTGCCCTGGTGGGCGACGCGCTCGTGGACGTTCCAGTCGGCGTCGCGACGGAACTCGATGCAGTCGAGGATGTCGGCGCGACCGGTGACGGCAGCGCCCGGGAGGCCGCCGGCGCATATTTTCGCCAGGGTGGTCAGGTCGGGCTTGATGCCGTAGCGCTCCTGGGCGCCGCCCGGGGCGACGCGGAAGCCGGTGACGACCTCGTCGAAGATGAGGACGACGCCGTAGCGCTCGGTACGGGCGCGGAGGAAGGCGAGGAACTCCGGGTCGATGGGGACGGTGCTGGCGGAGGCGCCGGTGGGCTCGATGATGACGGCGGCGACGTCCTTCTCTTCGGCAAGCGTCTGGGCGATGTCCGGGTAGCTGTTCTGGGGCAGGACGATCTGCTCGCCGAGGTAGGCGGGCGGCAGGCCGGGCGAACGCGGGAGTGTCTCTTCGGGGCGGACGTAGCCGACGACGCTGTCGTTCCAGCCGTGGAAGTTGAGGGCGAATCGGACGAGCTTGCTGCGGCCGGTGTAGGCGCGGGCGAGGCGGACGGCCATCATCGTCGCTTCGGTGCCGGAGGAGTGGAAGCGGACGCGCTGGGCGGAGGGCACGAGCTTGCGGATCCAGCCGGCCCACTCCATTTCGAGCTCGCTGGAGGCGCCGTAGTGGGTGCCTGCGGCGATCTGTCGGGTGACGGCGCGGACGAGGGTCGGGTGGGCGTGGCCGAGGAGGAGGGCGCCGTGGCCCATGACGTAATCGATGATCTCGTTGCCGTCAACGTCCCATTTGCGGGCGCCGAGGGCGTGGTCGACGTAGATGGGGAAGGGGGCGAAGTGGCGGATGTCGTGGGTGACGCCGTTAGGGAAGATGCGCTCGGCCTGCTTGTGAAGGGCGGCGGAACGCTGGTGGAGGGCGCGAAAGCGCTCGAGGATTGTGGTCACGATGATCTCCGATCTGGGGCGTGTGTCGTAATCGCCGGGTGCGCTCCTTCGTCAGGCGATGGGGCTTCTAGGGCAATTGTAGGGCGATGGGGCCAAGGGTCAACCCAACGGGTAAACCTGCCGGATGCGGCGTCGAATCGGAGGCGGCGAGTTTCGATTCGAAGGCGGCGGTCGCTTCGGTAGGGGAGACTTTACATAACGCTGCGTCTTCACGAATCTTCGACAGGACGTTGGTTCTTCTTCACGAGACTTACACAGTTATATGCGATGGTAAGTGATGAAAGGGTAGTCTCTCGGGAAGGCCTCGGGGAAGAAGAGAAGGCCTGGGGCTGCAGATGAACGGGAGAGGAAGAAGGGAAGAGGAGACATGGAAGAGCGACATGTCGGAACAAACGGCGCGCGTGTATTCCTGCAGCCCATAGCGGCGCCGTCGATTTTGGGGCTGTTTGCGTTTGCCACGGCTACACTGGCGGTGGCAGCGAACCTGGCTGGATGGTACGGCGGGATGAACCGGACGGA
>JBEKXP010000195.1:0-3871 GCA_049511815.1 Dehalococcoidia bacterium | reverse complement strand
AAGGCGTGCTCGAAGACGTCCATCACCAGTATTGGAATGCAGCCGGCCAGGTGGTTGTTCTGGTGCTCGTTGATCCACTGGTTGATGAGGGCGCCTGAGGCGCCGTCGCGGTAGAGGATGGCCCAGCCGATGCCGCGCATGGCGCCGACTCCTTTGAAGTCGGCGAGCCAGGCGTCGTAGCCGCCGAAGTCGCCCGCGACGGCCTGGGCGAGCTTCTGCGACTGCGCGAGGTCGCCTTTGCCGCCAAGGTTCTCGAAGTAGTACTCGTGGAGTCGCATGCCGTCCCATTCGAAGCCGAGACGGCGTTTGAGCTCGGCGAACTCAGGTGTGGTGTGCTTGCCGTCCTTCGCCATCTGGGCGAGGGTATCGCGGAGCTTGTTGGTGTTCGTGACGTAGCCCTGGTAGAGGGTGAAGTGGTTCTTCAGCGCAGTCTCGCTGAAGCCGTCCATGCCGATGAGGCGGGAGTAGTCCTTTGCTTCGTACACTGGTATAGTTCCCTCCTTCCGTGTCATGCCGTTGTCCGACGTCTTGTCGAACGATTTCGGTTTCAAGCTGCGACCCGCGCGAGCCAGCCCCTTATCTGGGCGGCGTGAGTGTTGAAGTGGCCGTTCTCCGCAAGTATGCGGCTTGCGGTCTTGCCCGGGCCGAAACGCTCTTCGGGCAGTCGCTCGGCGTTGGCGTGGAAGCGGGCCACGGCCTCGTCCAGCTCACGGAGCACCTCCGCTTTGCTCTTGCCCTGAGCCTCGTGCGCGAAGTGGTCGTTCCAGGCCTGCACGTCCGTCCAGTCGACGCCTTCCGGCGAAGGGCGCTCGCCGCGGCCCATGCGCTCGAGGGCCGTACCAAACTGGTCGTGCCAGCCGGCGAGGTGAGCGACGATCTCGCGGACGCCCCAGCGGCCGTCCAGCCAGCGCTCTTCGAAACGAGACTCTTCGATTGAGTCGACGAGCGCGCGGAACTCGCGGTAGGCATTGTCATGCCATTCGAGCTCCTCTCGTTTCGTAGGCACTCGCGGTCCCCTTTTGCTAGAGCAGGGTCGTCGCGAAGGCGACAGCTAGGCGGCCTTCTCTTCGCGCATCGATTCGGTTTGGAAGAGAGCGCGGTTGTCGACGGCTCGCCGCTGGGTGGCGACGCGCCGGAAGCCGCACTGAAGACAGACGACGTCCCAGCTTCCGGGCGGATCGTATTCCAGCCCGAGGTTGCCGTGACAGCGCGGGCACCTCGCTTGAGAGTTCCAGCTTGGCTTCATCATGTGCCTCCTTCTGTTAGCGATGATGCGGCGGAATGAGCGTCCATGCTCACTCACGCCGCAGCAGGTGCAGGTTTGGTGTCATCTATCGACGCCAGGTCTTCTAGCTGGATCTGGAGCCAGTGTCTGATGTCGTGCTTGAGAACGGCGCGACGCAGAAGGGCGGCGCGCTCGCGGCGTTCGCCTTCGGGCAGGGTGAGCGCGGTGTGCAGGGCGTTTGCCGTGGCTTCGACGTCCTCCGGCGCTACGCCAATGGCGCCGCCGCGTAGCTCCTCGAATGAGCCCGCCGCCTCCGAAAGGACGAGGGCGCCGTCGCGGCGGTTGAGCACGGGTCCTTCTTTGGAAACCAGGTTCATGCCGTCGATGAGCGGGTTAACCATGAGCACGTCGTACAGGCTGAGGGCGACGAGCGCCTGCAGCCGGTTGTGCTCGTAGAACAGCTTGATCGGCGTCCAGTTCTTCGTGCTGTGGCGGGCGTTTATCTCGTCGGCGAGGGCGAACACTTCGTCGGCGTAGGACCGGTACTCCGGGATGGACTCGCGCGACGGCACGAGGAAAGAGAGCATGCGCACGCGCCCCACCCACCCAGGATGCGATTGCAGGAGAAGGTCGAAGGCACGGAAGCCGGCGTCGATGTTCTTGCTGGGGTCGAGGCGATCGACGCGAACGATGGTCTTCTCGGCGGTCTCCGCGGCAAGGCTGGCGAAATAGGGCCGGGCTTCAGGCGCGGAGAGCTGAGAGCGCAGGTCAAAGACGTCGACGGAGATGGGGTTGGCGGAGACCTTCGTCCGGCGACCGCGGTAGGTGACGACGCCGTCGGTGAAATCGACGCGGGCGCTGGGGAAGAAGGCCCAGCAGGTGAGAAGGAAGTCCTGCGCCCACTTCTCGGTCTGGAAGACGACGCTGTCGTTGGCGAGCAGGCCTTCGCAGATAGAGTCGACGATCTGGCGCGGCAAGTCCTGCCAGGCTTCGAGGCCGGGCCAAGGAATATGGATGAAGTGCTGTAGAGCGGCGCCGGGGCAAAGGTTTCGAATGAAAAGGGGCGCGGCGTAAAGATGATAGTCATGAAGCATGACGGAGCCGCAGTTGCGGCCGCTGCGGAACTCGCCGGCGGCGACTTCGGCGATGGCCTGGTTCACGGGCAGGTAGCCGTGCTCCCAGGCGTCAAGCGCTTCGCGGCGGATGTCGGGCCGCTCCAGGCGATTCCACATCGAGTGCTGAAGGAACCAGAGCATGGGATTGGAGACGGTGCTGTAATAAAGGTCGTAGGCTTCGCTGGGCGGAGCGACGAAGCGGAGGCGGGTGCTTTCGCCGACATTGAGCGAACCGCCGGCGAGGGCGACTTCGCGGTCGGCCTCGCTGGCAGCGCTGGCGATCCAGCTTATCGGCGCGGAGTTGGCGACGGAGGTGAGGGCGCTGGCGACGCCGCCGCTGGCCTGTCGATGGCGGAGGCGTCCCGTGTCATCGTGGTAATACTCCACCGGGCCGCGATTGCTTACGATGAGCAACGGCTGTTGCGGCACCAGGGTGCTCGGTCGGTGGAGCAGAGCCGGTCGGGTGTAGCTGAGCACCTGAGTTTCCTTTCGTTGCACCAGGCTATTTAGCGGGTAGCTGATGCCAGACGGCGGCCAGCGTCGGATGTTCCCGAGAGCGCGTCGCATTAGCTTGCCACCGGCCAGTCGGATACGCGGTCGGGTTGGGGTCCGATTCCTTGCCATGATCCTGAACCTGAGACGGTTGACGCTGCTATCGCGGGGAATGTTTCGGGATAACCGTCCTGTCGCGTTCGGCCTCCGAGGGTCTGGAACGTCAGGACGACGTCGCTGACGAAATCGGCGGGTGCGGCGTGGCGGCGGCGGCCCTTGACCAGCGAGATGGAGACCATCAGCAGGTCTTCTCTTTCGACGCCGGCTGTGAGCGCGCGTGGTCTTCGATTAGTCATCGCCGTCTCCCTCACGCCACTCTCACTCGTCGCTCGCAGGCGGAGGCTTGTCGACGAGGCGAGACGGCTGGGCGCCCGAGAGCGGCTCCTGAAGGGTGTGACCGCACTGAATACAACTAACGGACGGTCCGTAGTAGTCCGAGTCTAGAATCAAGTCTCCGCGACAGCGCGGGCAGGCTTTCAACCACATCATCATCCTTACTCCTTTCCGCTTTCCCTGGCGTTCCTTTTCCTTGCCCGCTGTTCCCTCATCGGACCGGTCCCGGTGGTACTGGAACCATCCCGATCTTAGGCCGAAGGCATGAACGCCATATGAACGGGACGTTGAATTACGTGCAGGAAACGTGAATGAACGGCCCCTTACTGATGACAGTGATATATGCTCCTACGATGCTTGCCGAAGCTGCAAACGACCCGATACCGGTGTCTACCGGTCGCTGCTGCTAGTTGTGGGATGAAATCAAGCCGGAGTGGCGCCGCGAATACGTCGAGGGAGTGGTTTCCTGCTATTCCTTGACCATCCGGTAGCCGATCTGCCGTTCCGTGAGGATGTAGCGCGGGTTCTTCGCGTCGTCGTTGAGCTTGTGCCGGAGGTTGCGGATGAAGGAGCGGACGAGCTCCGTCTCGCCGGCGTATTCAGCGCCCCAGACGCGCTGAAGTATCTGATCGAAGGTTAGGACGAG
>JBEKXP010000194.1:0-3421 GCA_049511815.1 Dehalococcoidia bacterium | reverse complement strand
GTCCGCCGAGACTCGGCGACGGAGGTTCTTGGTGGCGTCCGCGGCGGACCGGGTGTGCTTTACATGCTCGACGGCAGTCGCGGACGGGGCAGGCTCGGCGACTGGGACGCAATCGCCGAGCTTGCCTCGCGCGTCCCGCTGATGCTCGCGGGAGGCCTCATGCCGGACAACGTGGCCGAGGCGATCGAGCGAGTGCGGCCATGGGGCGTCGACGTGAGCAGCGGCGTCGAGACCGACGGCCGCAAGGACGCGACTAAGATGCGCGCGTTTGTGGCAGCGGCAAAGGTTGCGCGATAATCTGAGTGTCGCGCCCCAGCGGAATCCGCCGCGCGAACGCAAGGAGGTGAGGAGAATGAAGGCAGCAGTCTACTACGAGACCGGGCCGCCAAGCGTGTTCAAGTACGAGGAAGTGCCCGACCCTCAGTGCCATCCGAGCGGCATTCTGATCGACGTGAAGGCGGTGAGCATTGAGGGCGGAGACGTCCTCAACCGCGCGCTGGGCGTGATGGCCTCGCGGCCGCACATCGTCGGCTATCAGTGCGCCGGCATCGTGCGGGAGGTCGGCGCGAACGTGGCGGACCGGTTTGTCGGCCAGCGCGTGGTCGCGACAGCGCCCTACGGCTCGCACGCCGCCATCCTCGCTTCACCGGTTCGGGCGACCTGGCCGATCCCCGACGGGCTCGACCTCGAACGGGCGGCCTGTGTCCCCATCCCCTTCGGCACCGCCGACGACTGCCTCTTCGAGTTCGGCCATCTGAAGGCAGGCGAGACTGTGCTCATCCAGGCGGGTGCCGGCGGCGTAGGGCTGGCCGCGGTCCAGCTCGCCAAGCGGGCGGGCGCGACAGTCCTGGCGACGGCCTCGACTGACGAGAAGCTGGAACGGCTGAGAGAGTTCGGGTTGGACCACGGGATCAACTACGCGACGGATGATTTCGTGGAGGTCTGCCGGAAGCTGACGGACGGCAAGGGCGTGGACCTGGTCGTCGATTCGGTTGGGGGGAAGACGCTGGAAGGTAGCATCAAGAGCCTTTCCTACCGAGGGCGGGTGATAAGCATAGGGCAGACGAGCCGCAGCGGCAGAACTCCTGACATCGCCCTGCTGTCAGAGGGCAACCGCTCGCTGACCGGCATGACGTTCGGTCTTGAGATGGCCCTCAACACGGAGCGTGCGAGGGGAATTGTCGCGCGGCACCTGGAGGACGTGGCCGCGGGCACGCTTCGGGTTGTCATCGACCGCACGTACCCGCTGTCGGCGGCGGCGGCGGCGCACGCCTACATCGAGAGCCGGAAGGCGTTCGGCCGCGTCCTGTTAATCCCCTAGCTCCGTGTCGCGTCCACTCGCAGGCTGCCGCGGGAGCGCTGCGGCTCAATTTCGAGAGCGCTGGAAGCGCTCAATCCCTTTCCTCATCATCGACGCTGGAAGCGGGCGAACGCTGCGATGGGCGGTGGCAGCTACTCGCGTCGCAGGATGACTGATCGGCTGAAGAAGACGCCGGGACCACCATCCGCGACGAAGCCGACGGTTTTCGCTCTGGCTATCGTTTCTTCGAAGGCCTTCTTCGAGACATGGAACATTGGCTCAACGACGAGCAATTTTCCATTGGGCTTGAGCGTCGACTTGAGTTCCTGGAGGAACGCGTCCTGGTCCGGCACCTCGTGGATCATGTAGAAAGCGAGAGCGAAATCAACCGCCTCGGAGAGCCCGATTCGCTCTTCCTTGGCGAGATGCAGTTGAATCCTGTCTTCGACTTCTTGCCCGGCGATTCTTTTCTTCAGCCGTTCAAGCATCGCCTCCTGGACATCCGCGGCGATGACCCTGCCGGTCTTGCCGACCATCGTCGCCATCGCTATGGAGAAGAACCCGGGCCCGCAGCCGACGTCAAGGACCGTCATTCCCTCTTTGACGTAGCCCTTGAGAAGCTTCTCGGGGTTCTGAAACCATTTCCTGATGGGGTTAACGAGCCAGCCTGCGTGTTCGGCCGGGCATACTCGCCGAGTGTCTCCTCGCATGTTTCCTTCTCCGCGCCCCGTGAAGGTGGTGGCAGCCATAAGTGCTGCGCAAGTAGGGTACCACGGATACGAGCCCGAAGGGCAGCCGGCAGTCGCCCTGTCGCCTCGATCTGGATGCGTTTCACTCGCCACGCGTTGGCGGCTCTGACCGTGCTTTGCGTATAATCCGTCCGATGACTCCTCACGAGCCCACGGTGCGGCCACCCGCATCTACAGAGACTGGAGAACGAGAGACCAGCTGGCGAGACCTGGACCTCGCGACAGCGGCCCGGCTCAAGGTGTCCGCCGTTCTCCAGCGGATGGGGACTTCTGAAGCCGGCCTGGCCAGCGCCGAGGCAAACATCCGGTTGGGCCAGGTTGGGCCAAACGCTATTCGCAGCCATGGCGCCAACGTCCTCGATGTGCTGTTTCGCCAGGTCAAGAGCCCGCTGCTGATCCTTCTGGTCGTGGCGGCTGCCGTCTCACTTTTCGTCGGCGAGCGGACCGATGCGCTGATCATATTCAGCATCATGGCCCTCAGCGTCGGCCTCGGGTTCTTCAACGAGTTCCGGGCCGCGCGCGCTGTGGAAGCGCTTCACTCCCGCGTCCGCCACGACGCGCTCACGCTCCGCGATGGCAAGGCCGTGCAAGTAGGCGTCACCGCGCTTGTGCCGGGAGATATCGTCAGTCTCGCCGTCGGCGACGTTGTGCCGGCGGACCTTCGACTTCTGGAGGCTAAGGACCTCACCTGTGACGAGGCGGTCCTGACGGGGGAGGCCACACCGGCGGAGAAGAGCAGCGCAGTCGCGCCTCCCTCCGACTCGCCGCTCGATCTGCCGTCTTGCGCCTTCATGGGAACGGTGGTACGCACGGGCAGTGGAACGGGAGTCGTGGTGCAGACGGGGAAAAGCACCGCCTTTGGGCGCATCGCCGTTCGTCTCGGCGAGGCGCAGGAGGAGACCGGCTTTCAGCTCGGCCTGCGCGACTTCTCGGTCCTGCTCGTCAAAGTAACCGTCGTCTTGACCGTGTCGATCTTCGTCATCAATGCCGCCCTCCAGAGGTCGCTTCTCGACTCCGCGCTCTTCGCTCTGGCGATTGCGGTAGGGCTAACGCCGCAACTCCTGCCGGCCATCGTCACGATCAGCCTTTCCACGGGGGCCCGGCATCTGGCCCGCAACTCGGTCATCGTCAAGCGGTTGGTGAGCATCGAAGACCTGGGGAACATGGAGGTGCTGTTCACCGACAAAACGGGCACGCTGACGGAAGGAGAGATCACTTTCTCGGCGGCCCTCGATCCCGCCGGCAATCCTTCGGACCAGGCGCTCCTGCTGGGGCTGCTCTGCAACTCGGTGGTGCTGGAGGGCGGCAAGGTCGTCGGCGGGAATTCGCTCGATCGCGCTCTATGGGACGCTCCCCAGGCGGCGGGCAACCG
>JBEKXP010000193.1:0-3452 GCA_049511815.1 Dehalococcoidia bacterium | reverse complement strand
ATGAGATCGTGTGCGTCGTCGTCGCCTTGAGGACGTCGTTCGCGTCGTAGTAGCCGCCGAAGGAGACGACGTACGCTACCTGGTCGTTGATGCGCGAGTCTGCTGCCGCCAGCAGCGCCAGCGGCGACCCCACGCTAACGCCGATGTAGCCGATCTTGTCCGGCTTCACGTACGGCTGCGCCTCCAGGTACTGGAACTCCGTCACCAGCGCGTCGACCTCGCTCGGATAAATCATCTCGTCGTTCAGGTCCGGCGAGAATGGCACCAGCATCACGAAACCAGCCCGCGCGACGTCGCCGGCCAGTCGTAGCAGCCGCGCGTCGTCCGGCGCCAGCGGCGGCGCCCCCGGCGATAGGATCATAGCGCCGTGCTGTCCGCCGCCGCCCGGCCGGTAGATATCCGCCGGCATCTGTTTCCCGTCGTAATCGATCGTGATCGACTCCTTTATCGGTGTAGCGGTCGTCCAGGTGACGGGACGGATCGGCAGCGGCGCCATCAGGTCGGGGAAGAAGACAGCGCTCGTAACGGCGGCGCGTCCGAAGGTCGTGCAGGAAAGTCCCACGCTGAAGACCAGGAGCACAAGCAGGGCGGGTACCAGCGGCCAGGAGCGACGCAGCGCGGCAGAGCGCCTGCCATGGCTGCCGGCAGGCGGCGGCGGGAGATCGGACATGTGTTTCCTCGACCTCCAGTTTGCCATTGCCCTTATGGAGGGTCAAACGAGACACACAGCAAGAGGCCCGATCCCCAGGGGACCAGGCCTCGTAATCGATGATTTCCGTGAAGGCGCTTACCGCTTCTGACCTCCGGATCGTCCCTCCGACGACGTCATGTGCTCGCCCTCGACCATCTTCGCCGGCTTCACGGTGATCGTCTTCGGCCTCGCCGACGCCGCCTTGGGGATGGTCAGCTTCAGAATCCCGTCTTCGAACGTCGCCTCCGCCTTATCCGCATCCACCTGCGTCGGCAAAGTTATCGCGCGGACGAAGCTGCCGTACCACGACTCCTGTCGGTAGTAGTTCCGGCGCCTCTTCTCTTCATCGCGCTTCGTCTCGCCCTTGATCGTCAGCAGGTCGCCGCTGATCGTTATGTCGACGTCTTCCGGCTTGACGCCCGGCAGCGTCCCTCTGATGACGATCTCGTTGTCGGTCTCGTAGAGATCGAGCGCGAACGTCCCCTCGCCGCCGTCGAACTCGCCGCGCCACAACTGCGGCATCTCGCCGAACATGCGGTCCATCATCCGCGTCATTCTGGCCACTTCTCGATACGGGTCCCATCGCACTATGTCAGCCATCTGTTCACCTCCACCTTTCTATCTGCTCCCCTTCCGACCGTGCCACTTACCATCGTCGCAAGGGGGCTCTTCACAATCATTGCCTCTCAGGCAATCTCCAGCCTTCAACAATAGCTTACGACCGCACAATAGCATTGTCAAGTATCTTGACAGTCTGGTCACTATCGCTCATAATGGCAGTGAGGTAGACGAATGGCGCGCGACTTCTACGAAACGCTAGGCATCGGCAGAAGCGCCAACCAGAAAGAGATACGCCAGGCGTATCGAAGGCTGGCGCGCAAGCTGCACCCCGACGTCAATCCCGGCGACAAGAGCGCCGAAGCGCGCTTCAAGGAGGTCAACGCCGCCTACGAAGTCCTCTCCGACGCCGAAAAGCGCAAGAAGTACGACCGCTACGGCGATCGCTGGGAGATGGCCGACCAGATCGAGGAGGCGCAGCGCCAGGCCCGCGCCCGCGGTGGCCCTCGGGGCGGGCAGTACTACACGTTCGATTTCGGCGGCGACCCGGGGCGCGGCGCCGGCGCCGAGACGTTCGAGTTCTCCGATGCACCTGGCATGGGTAACCTGTTCGACCTCTTCCGCGGCGGCGGCGCTCGTCGGGGCCGGCAGCAGCCGCGCGCGACCGAGGCGCCGGTAGAGATAACGCTGGAAGAGGCGTTTAGCGGCACGGCCCGCGTCTTCGAGATCAACAGCCAGGAGCGCTGCCCCACCTGCGGCGGCAGCGGCGAGGTCGCCGGCGCAGTCTGCCACACCTGCCAGGGCCAGGGCGCAGTGATGAAGCCGCACCGCATCGAAGCGAAGATACCGCCCGGCATCACCGACGGCGCCCGCGTCCGAATTCGCGGCGACTCCATCGGCGACGTCTTCCTGCGCGTGAAGGTCCGCCCGCACGAGCGCTTCGAGAGGCGCGGCGACGACCTGTATACCGAGGTCGAGGTGCCGCTGAGCGTCGCCGTCCTTGGCGGCGAGGTCCACGTCAAGACGCTCAAAGGCGAAGTGGCGCTGACCATCCCCAGGCTGACGCAAAACGGCAAGACGTTCCGCCTGCGCGGGCTGGGCATGCCCCATCACAACGGCAACACCAAGCGGGGCGACCTCTACGCAAAGGCACGGGTCGTCCTGCCGGAGAAACTATCAGCGAAAGAGGAGAAGCTGTTCGAGGAGCTCAAAGCCCTCGGCGTATAACGATAATGGCTGCGAACACTAGCGAAAAACGAGCGCTTGACGCCTATTCCGAGGCGGTGAGCCGCGCCGCGGAGACCGTCGGGCCGGCCGTCGTGAAGATAGAGGTCATCGGACAGAGGCGCGGGCGCAACCAGCGCGGCGAAGGCCTTGGCTCCGGCGTCATCTTCGCCTCCGACGGCCGCATCCTGACGAACGAACACGTCGTGCGAGACATGAACCTGGCGCGCGTCATCCTGCCCGACGGCCGCAGCTTCCAGGCCGGCGTCGAGTACGCCGACCCATCGAACGATCTCGCTGTCCTGCGAATCGGCGCCGTCGGCCTGCCCGTCGCGGAGCTGAACTCGCGGCCGCTGCGCGTCGGACAGCTCGTCATCGCCATCGGCAACCCGTTCGGCCTCAACTGGACGGTCACCGCCGGCGTCGTCAGCGCCCTCGGACGCACGCTTGAGAGCAGCCCCGGCCCGCGTCTCACCGATTTGATTCAGATGGACACGCCCGTCAACCCGGGCAACTCCGGCGGACCGCTCGTCGATTCCGATGGACGCGTCGTCGGTATCGCGACCGCCGTCCTGCCGTTCGCCCGCGGCGTCGGCTTTGCCGTCCCGACAAGCCGGGCGTTCGACGTCCTGGCGCGGCTGGAAGAGATCCGCCGTCACGAGCAGCATCGACTCGGAATCGGCGGCATCCCCACGCCAATCGATACGGGACTCCAGCGCCGCGCCGGCCTGAAGCAGCAGCAGGGCGTCCTCGTCCTGGAGGTCGTGCCGGACAGCCCGGCGGCCCGCGCCAGCCTTCGCGTTTCCGACGTCATCGTACAGGTCGAAGGCCGGTCGGTCGGGTCGGCTGAAGCGGTGGCCGCCGCCGCCAACGAAGCGTCCGCCGCCCGCCTGCGACTCGCCTTCCTGCGCGAGGGCAAGCTGCGTCGCACGACGGCGGTGCTGCAAGAAGGATAACTGAAGTGGAAAACGACTTTGAA
>JBEKXP010000192.1:0-3466 GCA_049511815.1 Dehalococcoidia bacterium | reverse complement strand
CGACGGCCCTTGAGCTGGGCGAATCGAAGACGGCCGGCGGACGCCTTCGCCTCCGGCGACGCCTGGAGGAGCTGGCGGAGCAATGGGATGTCCTTGCCCATGAGCTGCTCCTGGAGGTTGATGGTGTCGGTGGAGACGATGACGCGGGCGTCGTTCGCCAGGGCATAGCGGGCCGCCGGCGCCAGGTAGGCCAGCGACTTGCCGGTGCCCGTGCCCGCCTCGACGATCAGCGGCTGGCCGGAGTTCAGCGCCTCCGTCACCTCACGGACCATGGCGAGCTGCTCCGGCCGCGATTCGAACTCGGGGAAGAGGTCCGGCGACGCTTCCGGGGCGCGGAGAATCGACTCCACCTCTTCGGCGGCTATCGGCTGGAGCGGCGAGCGGGCGACGAGCGGCGTGCCGAGCTCAACCGGCAGGGGCATCGCTTCGGCCGGCAGGGAGGGCTCGGAGAGGAGCGGCGCTTCCTCCAGCAGCTCGGCGAAGAGATGACGCAGCGGCCAGTCGACGGCGACGGCGATGTTTTGCAGCTCGCTGAGCGTGCCGACCGGCAGCTCCGACAGGTGGTCGCGCAGACGAAGGAAGACGGCGCGCGCGGCCTGGGCGTCGGCGAGGGCACGATGGCGGACCGCGAACTCGACGCCGAAGTGGCGCGCGAGGGAGCGGAGATTGTACTCCGGTAGGCCCGGCAACAGGAGCGTCGCCAGCTCGTGCGTGTCGAACGACCCGCCCGGCGGCTGGATGCCCTGCGCGGCGAGAAACCCCAGGTCAAAGGCGACGTTCTGACCGATGACCGGGTGGCCGGCGATAAAGTCCTCCAGGTCGGAGCCGACCTCGGCGAAGAGCGGCGCGTCGCGTAGGTCGTCGGGCCGAATGCCGGTGAGGCGCTGGATGAAGTAGGGCAAAGCGGCGCTCGGCTTGACGGCGGTGTGGAAAGTGGCGATCTCGCCCTCAGGCGTGAACTTCACCGCGCCGACTTCGATGATCTCGCAGGTCTCGGCGTTGAGTCCGGTTGTCTCTAGATCGAGGGCGACGTAAGTGGGCATGGCTGTCCTTGGGGGAATACCCATCTCATTCTAGCGGCGGGAACGGTCCGAGCGGTAGGGGCTACAGGTCCAGGGGCAGGGTGAACGGCTGCATGTCTCCCCGCAGGAGACCGTCAGCCGGGTAGAAGCGGCCGGCGTGCAGCTCGCGCAAAAGGTCGGCTTCCGATTCCAGCGTTCGCTCGAAGACGGTCGTGTGGATGCCGATGCCCTGGTGGGAGTGCGCGTCGGAGCCGCCGACGCCCGGCTTCCCGAGGACTTCGGCGACCTCCAGGGCCAGGACGTTCTCCTCCGGACTGTTGCCGCCGTTCAGCACCTCGATGGCGTCGACGAGGTTCAGCAGCGGCTGTTGCGACGCCTCCGCCGGCGTGAGCTCGCGCGGCTCCAGCCCCTGCCGCTCCCACTCGACGCGATTGAACTGATGGCGAAACGGGTGCGCGGCGATCATGTAGCCGGCGGCGTCGCTGACGATGTGTCGCAGCTCTCGGGCAAATCGCATCGCCGGCAGGTACGCGTGGACACCGAGCACCAGCACATGGCCGAGGTCGGTGGTGACCTCCATACCGTTGATAAGAAGCAGGGAGCGCTCCTCGCGGAAGCGCGCGACCTCCAGCGGGTCCCACAGGCGGTCGTGCTCGGTGACTACGACGGCGGAGAGGCCGAGGCGTCGGGCCGCGCGGGCAAGCTCCACGGGGCGCAGGCTGCTGTCGCTGGCGCCGCGCGTCGTGTGGATGTGCATGTCGATGACGCTTGTCATGCGCTTCGTCGAATTACGCCCAAGGCGCGGGAGGACTCAAGTCCTCCCCTACAACCGTACCGCACTTTCAGCTTACGCGAGTTGCGGCGTAGTGGGCGAGCCAGGGCGTTGCCCAGCCGAAGAGCGCGATGTAGGTGAGGACGAGGAAGAGGGCCAGCCGCCGCGCCGACGGGATGAGGGCGTAGAACGGCAGGAAGATGATGACTGCGGTGAGCAAGATGAACAACGTATACAGCAGATTGGGGCTGGCCAGGCCACCATTCGGATGAGCGTTCTCGGCGGCGAAAAGCACCATGCCGTAAATGAGTCCGAGGCCGGTCCAGAGGAGGGAGAAGAAGGACGATATCGGGACGGAGAGGAGGGTGATCGACATGCCCGGCGGAACGGCGTTCCGGATGAAGGGCACACGGTCGCGGGCGTGCAGTATCCAGATGGCGAACGGCGGCGTGGCGATGATCGATAGCGCGAAGCCGCAGACGAACCCGGAGAACACCTCAGCCATGGGCGCTACAGCTCCTCCCAGGCGGTCGATCCGGCGGCGGTGAGCGTCGTCGTCTCGAAGAGCTCGACGCCAGCGCGCAGGAGGCGCTCTCTCACGTCTTCGCGAGGCGGCGAGAGGAAGAACAGGGCCGGGCCGCTGCCGGCGAGATGCGGGCAGGCGCCGCCTTCCGCGCACTCCTCCGCCAGGACGGCTGCGACCGGCATGGACTCGAAGAGGACGGCATCGAAGACGTTGAAGACGTCGTCGTCGGAGACGGCTGCGCCCGATTTCAGCTTGTCGACCAGCAGGCCGGTGCGCTCGCCGGAGGTGTAGTGCTCGGGGCGGAGTCGACGGTACATGAGGGCGGTCTTCTGCGGCAGGCGGTCGCGAGGGACAGCGATGAGCAGCGACATGGTCGGAACATCCGGCATCGGGGCGACTTCGTCGCCGCGGCCGCCGGCGATGGCCGTACCGCCGGTCAGGAAGAAGGCGACGTCGCTCCCGAGCGAGGCAGCGATGCGGGCAAGGCGCGCTCGGTCGAAGTCGAGACGCCAGAGCCGATTCAGGCCGCGCAGCACGGCGGCGGCATCGCTACTGCCTCCGCCCAAGCCGGCGGCCGGCGGCACCACCTTTTCCAGCTCGATGAGCGCTCCAAGCGAGGGATCGCCCGTCTCTTCGCGCAAGGCCTGCGCCGCTCGATACGCGAGGTCGTCCTTGGGCTGCCAGTCGGGTGATGACGCGGCCCCGGCGAGTCGCAGCTCCAGCGTCTCGGCCGAAGAAAGAACGACGGTGTCGTGCAGGGCGATTGTCTGAAAGACCGTGCGGATCTCGTGGTAGCCATCGTCGCGGCGGCCGAGCGCCTCCAGCGTCCAGTTGATCTTCGCAGCGGCGATAAGGCGCAGCTTCATGCCGTCTCCCGTCGAAAGGATTCGTAAAGCGCGGCCCATTGCTCGAGACCGAGCGCCTGCGCGCGTAGGGTCGGGTCGACGCCGGCGCGGCGCATTGCCTCTTCGACAGTCGCGGCGTCGACGCGGAGGGCGTGGCTCAGAGCGTTGCGCAACTGCTTCCGCGGCGTGCTGAAGCCGGCGCGCACGATTCGGAAGAAGGCGTCGATGTCGTCAACCCGAACGGCGGGCCCGTCGCGGACGTCCAGTCGCAGCACGGCCGATTCGACTTTCGGCGGCGGAC
>JBEKXP010000191.1:0-3583 GCA_049511815.1 Dehalococcoidia bacterium | reverse complement strand
CCCTCGAAGCGCCGCGAACCAGTTCAACATCGATACTCCCTCCGACCTCGCCATCCTCAAGCTTATCGGCCATGCGGGTCCTCGTCTCAGCCGGTGGCTTGACGACGCCGAAGTTGACGTTTCGGGATACGAAGCCTGCCTGAGACTGCTCACCAGCCCCACAGCGCAGATACTCGTTGCCGGGCGAGTCGGAAGCCAGGTCTGGCAGTACCTGGAGAAGGAGACTGCCTGCAAGGTCCGGCTCGTCTCCGAAGAGCGGGGCCTGCGGGCTGAAGGGCGAGAAGACGGGAAAGCCCGCTCCTTGCTGGGCTTCCACCTCCAGCAGGTGGGCTCCGAGCGTTTCTTCGCGGAGTTGGCCGAGATGGCGGATGGCGCCTTCATCGACACCCGCGTCCTCCTGGCCCACCTATCGAAGCGACCAAGCCGCGCCGACCGGTTCCTCTCGGACCTCGGCCGTTACGAAGAGATAGACGATCCTTTTCTCCGTGAGTTCACCGAAAGCGCCGTGAAGGCGCGTATTCCTATACTGCTCGGCGGCCATTCCCTCGTCGCCGGTGGCCTCATGGCTCTCACCCAGCTCGCCTGGCGCGACGTCGCTGAGCCTCCATCATAGATACGATTGCCTTCGCAAACCGCCGCTGGCTCACTTGACCAAGCTTCGTGCGTGGGATACGCTCAGGCTAGTGGCAAGGACGACTTCATCACTGCGGCCACTTCCCTCCTCAGAGGGAGGAAGTCTGCGGCAAAGAGTGCTGCTGGCTTTTGTTGTCCTGCTTTTCGCGTGTGGCGCCGGCTACGGCTCCCTGATCCTCGCCGCCCGTATTTACCCCATTCTCTTCCCGGGCAGCCACTTCATAATACCGTGCCCCGGCTGCGGTCAGACGACAAGTTCTGATCCGTCACCGATCGACAAGCGCATGAACATCCTCATCATGGGCCTCGACAGGCGGCCGCAAGAAGGAGACACCGTCTTCACCCGGGCCGACACGATGATCGTTGCCACGATCGATCCCCAGACCAAGACCGCCGGCATCCTTGGCATACCGAGAGACACCTACGTAAACATTCCATGCGCTTCAGAAGACCGCATCAACACCGCTCTTGAGTACGGCCAGGATGACAAAGACTACCCCGGCGGTGGCCCGCAATGCGCCAAAGACACGATCGAGGAGAACTTTGGCATCAACATCGATCATTACATCATCATTGACTTCACTGCGTTCAAGGACGTTATCGATTCTCTCGGCGGCATCGACGTCGACGTCCCGGACTACCTCGACGATCCCCTCTACTCTGACACCGAAAAGCCCGGCGACTACTTCCCGCTCCACTTTGTTCCTGGAATGCAACACATGGACGGCCGGACGGCGCTAGGCTATGCCCGTAGCCGCAACACGACCAGCGATTTTGACCGGATCCAGCGGCAACAGCGCGTGATATTTGCCGTCATGGATAAGGTCATGAGCATGAATGTCCTGTCCAATGCTCTTGACTTGTGGGACAAATACAAGAAGACGATCGTAACCGACATCAGCGATTTCATGATTCCCGGCTTCGCTAAGCTGGCTGTCGACATTCCGCAGGATCAGATAAGCGCCCTTTCGCTTGGCCCCTGCACGACGCCCTGGACGACGCCCGGCGGCGCCGACGTCCTGTTGCCGTCCGATGAAGGATGCAAGCGCATCGTCGACGCGCTCTTCTACGATCAGCAGTTGGCGGCGGAAGGCGCGGTAGTGGAGGTGCGAGATGGCACGTCGAGCAACGAGGACGTCGCCGCTCAGGCTGTGACCCTCCTGACCAACCTCGGATTCCCTCAGGGATCGGTTATCGAATCGAGCGCGCCGCCGGACGGGGCCGTGGCAAACACAGAAATAATCGACTACACCGGAAAGACCTACAGCGCGGCAAAAACTGCCGAATGGCTGGGTGTCCCTGCGACGGCCGTGCGCGACTCTACGCCCGCTGACGCGGCCCTGCGGACTACAAACGCAGACATCGTCGTCGTCCTCGGTGACGATGTCAACATAGGGGCGCTCAGCTCAGCTTCTACGGGAAGCCAGTAGCGACGCGGCTGGCTCGGCCGCCGACTCGCGGGGGACTCCTACTTGCTCTTCGCCTTCGTCGGCGTCTTCGTGGGCGCCTTCTTTGCAGCGCTCTTGCGAGTCGATGTCTTCACTGGCGCCTTTGGAGAAGCAGCCTTTTTCGCAACCCTGCGAGCCGGCTTCGCTGCCTGCTCCTGCAGCGCGGCTGCCGCCGTAGCGGTCGCGGAGTTCAGCTTGAGCATCAGCCGCGATTTCCGTCGAGCAGCGTTGTTGGGGTGAATAACGCCTTTCTCGGCTGCCTTGTCCAGTGCGCTCACCGCCTCGCGAACCGCTGCCTGCGCCTCCTCGATCCGTCCTTCCCCGATTAGCGGCAACGCGCTTCGTATCTGCGTCCGCGTGGCCCCTCGGACCGACCTGTTGCGCACTCGCCTTCGCTCGGCCTGCCGCACCCGCTTCTCTGCCGATCGGCTATGAGTCAAGACCTCGCTCCTTCAATTTGCTAGGAGTAATATTAGACGAGAGTTAACCTCGTGTCTAGAGCGGCTTTCTCCCCATACAATCGCTGATGCGCAAGCGACATTTCGGAGAAGACGAATGACAGGAGCGAGGACGATGCCGGCCGGCGACGGTCTCGCGGCCGCTGCCGTCATCGTCGCCATAGGCTTCCTCGGCAGCCGGCTGCTCGGCCTGCTGCGCACCGTCGCGATTGCTAACAGCTTCGGCACCAGCCCGGAGCTGGGTGCCTACTGGGTCGCCTTTCGCCTGCCGGACATGGTGTTCCAGGTGCTGGCCGGAGCGACCCTCGCCAGCGCCTTCATCCCCGTCTTCTCCCGCTACGTCACAAGAGGCGACCGCGACCAGGCCTGGCGGCTTGCCAGCTCCGTGCTCAACCTCGTGTTCATGGCCACGGGCGTCCTGGCGGTAATCGGCTTCCTGCTGGCGCCGCTCCTCGTCCCGCTAATGGCGCCGGGGCTCGGCCAGGACTCGGGTCGCCAGGCGGAACTGCAGGGACTTGCCGTTCATCTCACCAGGATCATGCTTATCTCCCCGGTTCTCTTCTCTGTGAGCGGCATGTTCATGGGAATATCGAACGCCCGCCATCACTTCCTCTTCCCCGCGCTGGCGCCCTGGGCGTACAACCTGTCGATAATCTTCGCCGCCCTTGTATCGCACAGCGTCGAAGGGCTGTCCATCGGCGTCGTCGTCGGCGCCTTCGTCTACCTGGTGATTCAGCTTCCGGCAGTGCGTCTTATCGGCATGGCTTACCGTCCTGTCGCCGACTGGCGCGACCCCGGCGTCCGCGAGGTCGGCAAGCTCATGCTACCGAGGGCGTTCGGCCTGGCCGCCGCTCAGCTCAACTTCCTCATCTCCATCTTCTTTGCCTCGAAGGTGAGCGACCAGGCGATCTCAGCCGTCAACTACGCCTGGCTCATCGTCATGATGCCGCTGGGACTGTTCGGCATGGCGATGTCGACCGCTGTCTTCCCCACGCTCGCGGAGCAAGCCGCAACGAAGAGCATGGATGCTTTGCGCCACACCCT
>JBEKXP010000190.1:0-3593 GCA_049511815.1 Dehalococcoidia bacterium | reverse complement strand
GTGCCGCCGGTTAGCATCACCTCCGCGCGACCGCAGCGCACGACCGAGAACGCCTCGCCGATCGCCTGTGTCGATGCCGCGCAGGCCGTGATCGCCGTGTTGTTGTGGCCCTGGAAGCCGTATTGAAGCGCAACGGTGGCGGCGGCCATGTTGGGCAGCATTTTCAGGATGTAGAACGGGTCGATGCGCATGCCGCCCTTCGCGACGAGCGTCCGCATGGCGTCTTCGGTGTTCGGAAAGCCGCCGTTGCCATTGCCGAGAAGGACGCCGATGCTAGTCTTGTCCTCTGCGTCCAACTGCAGCCCCGAGGCTGCTATCGCTTCCCGCGACGCCGCCACCGCGAACTGCGTGAAGCGGGCCATCCGCCGCGCCTCCTTGTATTCGATGTAGTTGGCGGCGTCGAAGCCCATGACTTCGCCGTTTATGTGCACCGGGTAGCGGCTGCAATCGAACTTCGTTATCGGCACGACGCCGGAGCGTCCCTCGACGCAGCCCCGCCAGAAATCGTCCACTGTCAGGCCCAGGGGCGTTATCGCTCCCATGCCGGTTATCACCACACGCCGTCCTGTGCAATCGTTCATGCTCAGTTCCTATGTTCTAGTTTCGAAGCAGGCAGCGGGGAGGATATCCCGCAATCGATCTCGAATTCTAAGGCCAGCGACGCCTCGGTTCAACCGCCGATTACCTCGTGCTCAACGCCCAGCACGTGCGCCCGCGCCTCCGCCGCCACGAACAGCGATCCGACGACGCAGATCAGGCCGTCGCGCCCTGCCTCCGCCAGCGCCGCGTCGACTGCCGCCGGGACCGACGCCACCGGCGACGCCCGCAGGCCGTCGGGCGAGAACGCCGTCGCCACCTGCTCCGCCGCCAGGGCCCGCGGGTGCCGCGAGCTCGTCGCGATGAGCCGTTTCGCCATCGGCCGCAGTTGGCGCTCCATGCCGGCAGTGTCCTTGTCTTTCGACACGCCGACGACGAACGTCGCTTCGCTGAAGCCGAGATCGCCCGTCAGCGTCTCACGCAGCCGCGCCGCCGACTCCTCGTTATGCGCCCCGTCGGCGAGGAGCAGCGGCTCGCGCCCGAGCACCTCCAGCCGCCCGGGCCAGCGCACCTTCGCCAGGCCGTCGCGCACCTGCTCCTTCGAGACCTCGACGCCCCAATCCCGCAGCGCCTCGACCGCCAGCACCGCCGCCACCGCGTTCTCCGCCTGATGCGGCCCCAGCAGCGGCAGCCACAGGTCGTACTCAGCCAGCGGCGTCCGCAGCGTCAGCTCCTGGCCCTCGATACCGGCGCAGCGCCGCTCGAAGCTGCAGACCGCGTCGGCTTCGACTAGCGTCGCCCCACGTTCCCGGCAGGCGCGACGGATGACGCCGGCGACGTCTTCCTTCTGGCTCGCCAGCACGACCTGCGCGCCCGGCGTGATGATCCCCGCCTTCTCCGCGGCGATCTGCGCCAGCGTGTCGCCGAGGATCGCCTGGTGCTCCAGGCTCAGCGACGTGATTACGCAGACCTCTTTCCGCTCCATCGCATTCGTGGAGTCGACGCGCCCGCCCAGGCCGGTTTCGACCACCTGCACGTCCGCATGCGCCTCGGCGAAGGCCAGGAACGCCATCGCCGTCAGCAGGTCGAAGGTCACGAGCTTCCGCTCCGGCAGCTCGCGACTCACGGCGTCCAGCGCTTCCGGCAGCGTCGCCGCGTAGCGCGCAAAGGCCTCTCTTGGGATCGGCTCGCCGTCCAGGCGGAACCGCTCGCAGATGCTATGGAGATGAGGGCTCGTGTATAGCCCAACCCTTCGCCCACTCTCCCGCAGGACCGAGGCGATCATGGCCGCCGTGCTGCCCTTGCCCTTGCTTCCGGCGACGTGCACCGTCAGCCGGCCGGCCTGCGGCTCGCCCAGACGTCGCAGCAGCGCCCGCACCGGCAGGACGTCCGACCGGGGCGAAAAGCCGCCGCTGCGCTCGAAATCGGAGAAACTCAGGAGGTATTCCAGCGCCTGGTGATAGTCCATCGGGAGTGCGGGCCTCCGGGAGCGCGTCTAGAGGTTTAACAACGGTTGCCCCGATTGTAGCATAGGCAAAGGACGAAATCTCCTCCACGGCAAGTTGCCAAGGACCGTTTGACAGGCCCGACGCGCAGTCGCTAGCATGAGCTTGTCACCGACCGCAGGGAAAGCGAACTCCCGTGCCGCAACTGCTAATCGCCACCAATAACGCCGGCAAGCTGGGGGAATACGGCGCACTCCTCCGAGGATGCGGCTGGCAACTGGTCAGCCCAGCCGAGATCGGGGTCAAGCTGTCCGTCGAAGAGACCGGCGTCGATTACGCGACAAACGCTCGCCTCAAGGCCGAGGCGTTCGCTGCCGCGAGCGGTCTTCTCACGCTCGCCGACGACTCCGGCCTGGAGGTCGAGGCGCTGGGCGGGCGGCCCGGCCCGCTCTCCGCTCGCTACGCCGGCCCCGAGCAGACCGACTCGGAAGGCCTGGAGCTTGTCCTGGCACAGTTGAAGGACGTGCCGCCGGAGAAAAGGAGCGCCCGCTTCCGCTGCTTCATCGCCCTCTCGACGCCGGACGGCGCCGTCCGCATGTTCGAGGGCGAATGCCCCGGCGTCATCACCGAGGAGCTCCGCGGCCATCGCGGTTTCGGCTACGACCCCATCTTCTTTCTGCCGCAGCTCGGCCGCACGATGGCGGAGTTGACGCCCGACGAGAAGAACGCCATCAGCCACCGCGCCGACGCGGCCCGCAAGGCCTGCGGCGCCCTCAGGGAGATGCTTCGGGAGAGCGCGAGAAGCTCCTGAGCAGGCAGGGTGCGACTGACAAAGAAATCGGGCGGCAAGAGCGGCGATATCGCCTTTCCTAACCGCCCGATATGGTTGCTGTCTGTTTCGCTACTGGGCCGCCGCCATCGAGTCCTCAATGCCCTGCTTGAACGTGAAAATTCCCTCCGTGTAGCCCGACGAACTGCTGTCGTAGGGGTAGGCGCCGCTGACGAATTTGCCGTTGATGAAGAACGACGGCGTCCCAAAGCTGGTTATGCCTGCCGACTGCAACGCATCGCCCATGGCCTTTTGATCGGCGTCAATCGTCGGCTTGTCGGTGTAGTTGTCGAGGCAGGAGTTGAAGGTCGTGGTATTCAAGTTGAGGTTGGCCGCGTACTGCTTGAGCTGCGTGATTACCTGGGTTACCCCATTCGTCGCGTCGGCCGTCACCATTCCCGCAAGAGCCGACTGGTTCTGGAACAGCATGTCGTGGTACTGCCAGAAGGCGCCCTGGTCGTTGGCGCAGGCGCCGGCTTCGGCGGCCTTTTCGGCATAGGGGTGCATAGTTGCCGGTAGAGGGTAGTTGCGGAAGACGAACTGGATCTTGTCGCCATAGTCCTTCAGGATCGACGGCAGCGTCTGCGTGACGAATCTGTCGCAGTAGGGGCACTCGAAGTCGGAGAACTCTACGATCGTTACCTTGGCGTTGGCCGGCCCCTTGCTCGGTGCGCCCGCCGCGCCAACGTCGATGGGCTTCGACGCGTTGAACGCGTCTTCCGTCAGATAGGATGGCGTTGGGCTAGGCCCGGGGGTCGGCTGCGGGGCCACCACCTGGGTGC
>JBEKXP010000189.1:0-3606 GCA_049511815.1 Dehalococcoidia bacterium | reverse complement strand
GATACCCGCCTAGTGATGCGTCTGGTCAGCCTGGGGCGCGCCGCCCGCAGCAAGGCCGGCATCAAGGTGCGCCAGCCCCTGTCGCGGGCCTACGTGAAAGTGACCAGTAATTCCGAGGAAGAGGCAACGCGTCGCCTCGAAGCCCAGATACTCGATGAGCTCAACGTCAAAGAGCTGGCCTTCGTCAGCAACGCGAGCGATTTCGTCGAATATCAGGTCCGGCCGAACGCTGTCCTCCTCGGGCCCAAGTACGGCGGCGCTTTGCGACAGATCGAGGAAGCGTTGCGGAAACTCGATTCAGCATCCGTCGCTGCTGCCATCACTGACGGATCGCCTGTCGTCGCCGGCGACTGGCGATTAGAGCCGCCCGAGCTACAGGTCCTTACGGACGATAAGGAAGGCTACCGGACCGCCATGGAGGCGGGGTACGCTGTGACCGTTCCTACGCAAATCGATGCGGAGTTGCTGGACGAGGGTCTCGCGCGCGAGATCGTCCATCGCCTTCAGACCATGCGCCGTAATGCGGGTTTCGACATCGCCGACCGCATTATCACCTACTATCAGGGTGACGATGCCGTCCGGCGCGTCATGACCAACTTTGGGAGCTACATGCGGCAGGAGACGCTTTCCGTCGACATCGTGGCAGAAGCGCCGCCCGCTGCTGCCCACGTGGAGAAGCACACAGTCGACGGACAGGCGGTGACGCTTGGCGTAGTCCAATCGTAGATCGAGAGCGAAACGAACAGGAGAGAGGAGTCCAGTTCGGACTCCTCTCTCTTCATCAAACAGGGAGGCGAGGTTACGAATTGGGCGTGTTCGTGGCCGTTGGCGTGCGCGTCAGCGTGGGCGTGCTGGTTGGTGTTGGCGTGCACGTACCGCCGGAGCACGGTGTCGGCGTGGGCGTCCTGGTCGGCGTAGCTGTGCCCAGTCCCGAGAGATCGTCAGGGCCTACAACCACCGGCGCCGTCACGTCACTCGGATTGTGAGTCACGGCATCGACCCAGATCTCATACTGAGTGGCATCGCTGTCGCTTTCGACCGCCACGTCGAAATTTCCGGTGTTGCCGTTGCCGATGTTGGCCGGGCTTGTGAATACTCGCCCTACCTTCACCACGTCGCCATCGCCATTGAGCAGGGCGACGCAGACCTGGACGTCGTATAGGTCTGTGCTGCCGACGTCGACATGCCCTGTGATATCAGTGGTGTTGGTGCCGATGTTTGCGGCTATATTACTCACATCAAGGTCAGCCACGGCTTTGGTCCCGAAAGTGATCGGCCTTAAAGTCGTTTGCACGTGGTCGACGTTTACACCCGCGGGCAAGATGGCCTCGATCGGTGAATTGGAATGGTCTTGCAGCGTGCGCGTGCAGGGTGAGGTGAATTCCGTCGCAATGAGCCTGTCGCTGCCGTCGAAGAAATCTACCTGGACCGACGCGGCAACGATGTCGGCATTTGTCAGGTTGCTGGCTAGGGCGACGAAGTGCGTGTTGTCGTTAGTGTCCGTGTACAGCGTGCCAAATCGTACGATGCAGCCCGCCGCGAGAACGCCCCCAAGGGCCAGAGCGAGGATGAGTAGACGCTTCATGATGACTCCTTTCGTTATTGAAGGGGATTCGGCAACTCGGCGGTCTACCTTCATAATAACGCGTTTCGAGAAGGGAAGTTAACGCTGGCCAAAAGAATCTCTGGATATGGAGGGATCCTTGCATCTAGCGGGATGTGACCGGGGGTCGACGGCTTCCTTACCGCTTGGGCCGCGGCTATAATCCTGCTAGTTGACGATGCGTGAAGGTGAAACGTGAGCGATTCTGATAAGGGCAGCGCGAAGGCAGCACGGCCTCTCCGCTACCGCCGTATCGTCGCCAAGCTGGGCACGAACCTGCTGACCGCCGGCAGCGACCGTCTCGATCTCGATGCTATGTCGTCGCTTGTCGGGCAGGTGGCGCGACTGCACGGCATGGGCGCGGAGGTCATCCTCGTCTCGTCGGGCGCGATTGCGGCCGGACGCCAGCGCCTGGGGCACGTGCGTGCTCGTCGCGACATCCCCATGCGGCAGGTGCTCGCCGCCGCCGGCCAGAGCCACCTGATGCAGCGCTACGACCAGCTCTTTTCGGAGCACGGGATGGTGGCGGCGCAGACGCTCCTCAGCCGCCGCGACCTGTCGGACCGCGTGGGCTACCTGAACGCCCGCAACACGCTGCTGGCACTGCTGGAGCTGGGCGCGGTGCCCATCGTGAACGAGAACGACGTGGTGGCCGTCGAGGAGATAGAGGGCGCCAAGATAGGCGACAACGACAACCTTTCGGCGCTTGTGGCGAACCTTGTCGACGCGGACCTTCTGGCGCTGCTCACCGATACGCCGGGCCTCTATACGGCCGACCCGCGTCTCGATCCCTCCGCGAAGCCCATACCTCGAGTCGACCGCATCGACGAGGAGGTGGAGCGGCTCGCCGGCGGGCCGTCGCACCCGGGCGAGCGCGGCACCGGCGGCATGACGACGAAGATTCAGGCGGCGCGACTGGCGACTTCCGGCGGGACGGCGGTCGTCATTGCCGGCGGCTCGGAGACCGACGTGCTGGTACGACTGGCGCAGGGCGAGTCGCTGGGGACGCTCTTCCCGCCGCAGGTGGAGGGGATGGAGAGCCGCAAGCGCTGGATGCTGTCGAGGCTGGGCGTGCGCGGCCGGATCGTGGTCGACGCCGGCGCCGCGAGGGCGCTGCGTCGCGACAGGAAGAGTCTGCTGCCGGCAGGCGTGGTCGAGGTCGATGGAACGTTCGAGCGGGGCGAAGCGGTGGACATCTGCGGGCCGGACGGCGAGAGGATCGCCTGCGGCATCGCGAACTACGGTCGCGAGGAGGTGGAGGCGATTCGCGGGCTGCGGTCGGAGCGGATAGAGGCGACGCTAGGGTACGAGTTCGGGTCGGAGGTCGTCCACCGGAACAACCTGGTGCTGCTGTAGAGGCGCCGGGCGAGACCCGGACGGGCGAGACGCCCGACCTACGCGCTTTGATTGTTGTTGTTTGTAAAAGTTGGCGTTTTTTCGAATCTGTTAGTGCGCTTCTGGCTGATTGACCGTCGCTCATGGCGTTTGGCGGCGTTGCGAAGGGCCTCCCTGAGGGCCTGGTTGCGCCGGACGCGGAGCTGGTGGAGCTTGAGGACGACGGGGCGCAGGGCCGGGTCAGCCAGGATGGCGTCGGTGAGGGCCTGGAGCTGTTTGGAGCGTCGCCCGGTCTTGAGGGCGTTGAGGTTGCCTCTGGGGGCGCCGGCGCCGGGTCGTTTTCCTCCGCGTGGCATAGCGGGGTGATCGTAGCAGGGCAGGGGTCCCTTTCCAAGGGAGAAGTGGCACTAGGGACTGTCAGCGGGTTTCGAGCGGATCAGCTGATGGCAGTCGGCGAGATGGGGGATTTCGATCTGAGGGATGAATCCCTCAGCCTTTCGGGAGAGAACGGATGGATTGACAGTTCTGAGGGATGAATCCCTCAGCCTTGGCGGAAGATGCGTTTTCCTGCCACCGCCCCCGCGTCAGGTCGGTGTCGAAGAGGGCGTGGCCGTTCCCGCTCCTCCAGAGGCGGACCTGCGGCCGCCCGCCTGCCTGCCAGCAGGCAG
>JBEKXP010000188.1:0-3608 GCA_049511815.1 Dehalococcoidia bacterium | reverse complement strand
AGCATGCCGCGCCCTTTAGGGCGCGGTGGAGTGATACCTTTCTGGCGTTACTTACACAGATTCGGAGCGCCTTGGGTTAGATTCACAAGCCACGCAAAAAAACAATTGAATTCAATGGGTCAATTAGCGCGTGACAGCGCTAGCAGCGCCGGCCTTCGACAGCAGTAGGCCAGCTTCGACGGCGGCGAAGAGACATCGTCGACCGCAACCGCCTCGATAGGCATGGCCTCCGGCACGATGCGCACGTCCGGCGGTCGGCCCAGCGCATCCACCGCCTCGTCCGCTATCTTCGACGGGGCGACCAGCAGCACGTCGCGACCGCTGTTCCACGCCTCGACCGCCTCCTGGCAGATGCCGCCGCCTGCCAGCTCCAGCGGCCCGAACTCGTCGATCACGATGAGGTCGAAAGGCTGACGGACCGCGCGCTCCAGCGCCGCCCGCGCCAGGTCCAGCCCCTCCCGAAAGATCGTCGTATGACGGGCGTCGCGCTCCCACGGCGCAGTCGCAATCGACCGCGCGATGGGCACACTCTCGTCAGTCGCCAGATCCACCGCATCGGCGCCCACCCTATCGCCGTTCCGATGCACCGCCGGAGCCAGCACACCGCCAACCTTGAGGCCGCTTCGTCGCGCCGAGTCCGCTATCCTCCGGCAGAAATTAGTCTTGCCGCAGCCCGATTCCCCCGTTACCAAGATCCTCATCGCACCCATCCTCTGTCAGTATTTCCGCCGTCCTTGCGAGTTCGAGACCGCGTTCGCGGCGTCTCTCCCAATCAGGAAGACTACCGACACTCTACATAGTGAAGGTGCATGTGCTGTGAAGGCGAGCGCCGCTAGCATGAAGGAAGCATGAAATATACGTCGTACGAGCCGGTCGCCGCATCGCATCTCGGCCTTCACGGCGTATTGACGCGCCGTCGGCCCGCTTCACGTTCGCTTCACATGCTGAAGGTATCGTAGATAAGTGGAGATGTTGCCGCCCTGAGACGGCGTCGACGGGATCCAAGTCGGGAGGAGCGAAATGCAAAGCCGAAGATTAGACGGATTGAGGGTGGCCATTCTGGTTACTGATGATTTCGAGCGAATAGAGCTCGTTGAGCCGCGGCGAGCGCTCGAGGAAGAGGGTGCCGAGACGCTGATCATCGCGCCTAAGCCGGGGCAAGTGCAGTCGATGAACCACGACGTGAAGGCGGACGTCTTCACCGTCGATCTGACGCTGGACGAGGCGAACCCGGACGACTTCGACGCCGTCCTGCTACCGGGAGGCGTCATCAACGCCGACGCCCTGCGGATGTACCCCAGTGCCCGGGGGTTCGTGCGGCGCATCGACGAGGCCGGCAAGCCGATAGCCGTGATTTGCCACGCGCCGTGGCTCCTCGTCTCAGCCGAGCTCGTTCGCGGCCGGACGCTGACGAGCTGGCCGTCGCTCCAAGACGACATCCGCGACGCCGGCGGCACCTGGGTCGACAGGGAGGTCGTGCCCTACCACAATTGGGTAAGCAGCCGTGGGCCGCGCGACCTGCCCTCGTTCAATCGCGAGATGGTCTCGCTCTTCGCACTGCCCATAGGGCGCCGCCGAGCTGCCTAGTTCGAAGGAGCGACTTCAAATGGCAGTCCGCCTCCGTCGTGCCTACGAGGCGCCGCAGCCAGACGACGGCCGGCGCGTGCTGGTGGAACGACTGTGGCCGCGCGGCGTCAAGAAAACGGATTTGCGTCTCGACGCCTGGCTGAAGGACCTGGCGCCAAGCGATGCTCTTCGGCGCTGGTTCGGGCACGACCCCGCGCGATGGGACGAGTTCCAACGCCGCTATCAGGAGGAGTTGCGCAGCCCCGATTCGCAGCAACTGCTGGCGGAACTCGCCGGGCAGGCCCGTGACAGCAACGTGACCCTCGTCTACAGCGCCCGCGACGAGGCGCACAACAACGCCATCATCCTGCGCGACATGATCGTCGAGCGTCTGGGTCCACGCGCGCCTGACGCCTAGGCCGCCCGCTCTTCCATCTCCCGCATCTCTTCCAGTCTGCGTCGCGATATGGGAGAAACGCCGATTCGTCTTCTATAGGCCAGCTCGCCGCCGTACCAGCCGGTCGCGACGAGAAGAGACGCAATCGCCGACTGCAGCGCCAGGCCCTTCGGCAGGACAGCGCTATTGCGGTCCATGACGCGCATCGTCAGGCTGGCCATCGCCAACCCCAGCACAGCCGCATTGCCGAAGAGGTGCACCCAACCATCGGGGAAGACGCGCGCCCCGCGGATCATTATGAAGTCCGACAGGCCGGCGGCTGCCGCAGCCAGGCCTGTGCCCAGCCCAGCGGCAACCAGATAATACGACGCCCGCGACCAGAACTTGTCCTTCGTCGACGCATACATCGAATCGGTCGCCAGGGCGGCCGTGAAGAACGCGATTGGGAACGGGACCAGCATAGGATGGACGGGGTGTCCCTTGATGTTGACCTTGCTCCTCGTGCCCGTAAAGTTCTCCATGATTGGCCGGCTCCTTCCACCCTGTTCGGGCTTGCCCGTCTGGGGCCACCTGTAACTTCCGCATCCCGCTGGGGTCGACCTGTCGCCGCGGCGACATCGGCGACACCTTCATTGTACCGCGCGAGGAGTGGCGCAAACGGTCAGGGGCGGGAAAGTTGAGGCGAAAATCGCCGCGAAACGAATGCCGATCTACGGAGGAACGACAGTGCAGGCATCCAGCGGTCTCGCTGCGACAGGGGAGGGTCGCTCGGGTTGCCGAGCGACCCGAGATGCCGCGCCTATCTCTGCTGCTCCGCCACCTGCGCGCTCATCTGCCGCCACGCCTCCCGCGCCTCCTCCACCGACCCTTCGTCCTCAATCGTCGACACGTCGCCCGGGTCGCGACCGGACACCACCGCCTTCAGCACGCGACGCATAATCTTGCCGCTGCGCGTCTTCGGCAGCATCTCCACGAAGTTCAGGTCCCCGACGACGACGAGGGCTCCCAGTTGCTGGCGCACCGTCGCGAGCAACTCCTTGCGCAGCTCATCCGACGGCTGCTGCCCCTGCTTGAGCACCACGAACGCCGAAACAACCTCGCCCCGCAGTTCGTCCGGCCGGCCCGTCACGCCGACCTCCGCGCAGGCAGGATGGTGCAGGAAGGCCGTCTCCACTTCAATCGTGCCGATGCGGTGTGATGCTATCTTGATCACCTCGTCGGCGCGACCGCTGAACCAGACGTAGCCGTCGTCGTCAATCGACGCCGCGTCGCCGGTCGAGTACACGTGGGCGTTCGCGATGCGCTCCCAGTAGTCCAGGCCGTAGCGCTCCGGCTCGCCCCATAGCTGGGTCGTCAGCCCCGGGAACGGGCGCTTGATGACGAACAGCCCCTTCTCGTTCGCGGCGCAGGGCTCGCCTTCCGCCGTCATGATCGCCGCCTCGATTCCCGGCAGCGGGATGCCGCCGGAGCCGGGCTTTATCGGCAACAGGCCGAGGCCGTACGGGTTGCCGACGATTGGCCCGCCCGTCTCCGTCGCCCACATGTGGTCGATGACCGGCACCTCGTCGCGCAGAACCTCCTTTTGCAGCCACTCCCAGGCCGGCGCGTTCAGCACCTCGCCGGCGCAGAAGACGCGGTTCAACGA
>JBEKXP010000187.1:0-3688 GCA_049511815.1 Dehalococcoidia bacterium | reverse complement strand
GATGAGGCCCAGTCCAGTCCAGACGAGGAAGAAGAAGGACGATATCGGCACGGAGAGGAGAGTGACCGGCATGCCCTGCGGAATAGCGTTGCGAATGAAGGGTACGTCATCGCGCATGTGCAGCACCCAGAGGGCGAACGGCGGCGTTGCGATGATCGACAGCGCAAAGCCGCAGACGAAGCCGGCGAACACCTCAGCCATGGGCGGCTACAGCTCCTCCCAGGCCGTCGATTCGGCGGCGCTGAGCGTCATCGTCTCGAAAAGCTCGACGCCGGCGCGAAGGAGGCGCCCTCTCAGGTCTTCGCGAGGCGGCGAGAGGAAGAAAAGGGCTGGGCCGCTGCCGGCGAGATGCGGGCAGGCGCCGCCCTCCGCGCACTCCTCCGCCAGGACGGCCGCGAGCGGCATGGACTCGAAGAGAACGGCATCGAAGACGTTGAAGACGTCGTCATCGGAGACGGAGCCTCCCGATTGAAGCTTCTCGACCAGGCGGTCGGCGCGCTCGCCGGAAGTGTAGTGCTCCGCCCGGAGTCGCCGGTACATGAGGGCAGTCTTCTGCGGCAGCCGGTCGCGCGGGACGGCGATAAGCAGCGGCGTGGATGGAACGTCCGGAAGCGCGGCGACTTCGTCGCCGCGGCCGCCGGCCATGGCGGTCCCGCCTGCCAAGAAGAAGGGAACGTCGCTGCCCAGCGACGCGGCGATGCGGGCGAGATGCGTCGCGCCGAAGTCGAGGCGCCAGAGTCGATTCAGGCCGCGCAGCACGGCAGCGGCGTCGCTGCTGCCTCCGCCCAGGCCGGCGGCCGCCGGCACCGCCTTCTCTAGCTCGACGAGCGCGCCGAGCGAGGGATCGCCCGCCTGTTCGCGCAGGGCCTCCGCCGCTCGATACGCCAGATCGTCTTTTGCCAGCCAAGACTCTGACGGAACGGCCCCGGCGAGTCGCAGCTCCAGCGTTTCGGCGGGAGAGAGAACGACGGTATCGTGCAAAGCCACCGTCTGGATGATCGTCCGGATCTCATGGTAGCCGTCGTCGCGACGTCCGAGCGCCTCCAGCGTCCAGTTGATCTTCGCGGCGGCGATGAGGCGCAGCTTCATGCCGTCTCCCGTCTAAGGGATTCGTAGAGCGCGGCCCATTGCTCGAGGCTGAGCGCCTGCGCCCGAAGGGTGGGGTCGACGCCGGCGCGGCGCATCGCCGCTTCGACGGCCGTGGCGTCGAGGCCGAGGGCGTGGCTGAGGGAGTTGCGCAATTGCTTCCGCGGCGTGCTGAAGCCGGCCCGCACGATCCGGAAGAAGGCGTCGACGTCGTCGACCGCGGTGGCGGGCTCGTCGCGCACGTCCAGGTGCACCACGGCCGATTCGACTTTCGGCGGCGGACGGAAGGCGGACGGCGGCACGGTGAAGAGAAGCCGCGGGACGGCGTAGAGCTGGGTCGCGAGCGCCGGCAGGCTCATCCGCCCGGGGCCGGCGACGATGCTCTCCGCCACCTCCCTCTGGAGCATGACGATCATTCGCTGCGGCGGTTGGGACGCCTCCAGGAAGTGGCGCAGGACGGCGGCGGCGATGTTGTAGGGCAGGTTGCCGGCAACGACGTACGGCGGACGCGCGCCGGTGGAACGGAGCAGCTCTTCAGGCGCGATCGACAGAACGTCGGCGCAAACGAGGGAGAGGTTCGGGACGCTCTCGAAGCGATGTCTCAAGTGCCCGCAGAGCGCCTCGTCGACCTCCACGGCGATGACCCGGCCGGCCCGCTTCGCAAGCTGCGCCGTCAGCACGCCGAGGCCGGCACCCACCTCGACGACGGTGTCTTCGGGTGTAAGCTTCGCGGCGTTGACGATGCGTCTGAGAATGCGGCGATCGGTCAGGAAGTGCTGCCCCAGGCTCTTCCGAGCGGAGAGCCCGGCGACCATGAGGTCGTGCGGCAACGCTCTACGCGGTCGGGAGCGACGGTCGGTGGCGGTGTTGCGACGCGGCGTCTTCGGACTCGTTAGCCAAGAATGTAGATGTCGACCCAGTGGGGAGACCAATCGACGGGGTAGTCATCGGGAAAACCCAGGTCGATCATGTTCCCGTTGACGCCGCCGCCGCAGTCGGCCGCGACAGCGAAGCCGTAGCCGGGGATGAACATCTTCGTCCCGTATGGTATCACCGACGGATCGACCGCGACAACGCCCCGCGTGACCTGGACGCCGGTGCTCGTGTAGCCGTAGCCGGACGAAGAGCGCGGCTTGCCGGCCGAGGCTGGATCGTACCAGGTGGCGTAGACGTGCTTGACTTCGACGACCTGCGTGCCGTCGGCGATGCCGGCGCTGGCCTCAGACGCGGCGGAGTAGTAGACGACGGCGTCTTGCGGCTCCTGCTCGACCCAGTCGCGGACAAGGGCTCGACCGGTCTCTTGCCCGTCCTCGTAGGTGACCTGGTATTCCGACGCGTGGACGCCCGCCTGCCCCTCGACGCGACGCGAGTCTCCCCAGGAGAGGTCGGGATCGCCTCGGAAGACAGTCTGGAAGGGGATCTCGTCGCGCTCGACGACGTCGCCCACCGTGACGCGAATCACCTCGACCTCCATGTCACGCGTCAGCGGCTCGTCGCGGGCGGGCGACACCTTGTCGAGAGGCGTCAGGCCGATGCCGGACGCTTCCAGCGCGGCGCCGACCGTCTTCTCATGGCTGTAGACGACGCTGGTCCCCTCGGGCAGCGTGATCGTTAGCCTGGAGGCGTGGTCGACTTCGGCGCTGAGGCCGGCGGTAAGCGGCGTCTGCGGATCGGGGCTGACCAGGTCCGCCGGGCCGAGAACGATGTCGTTTTCTTTGAGCGCCTCGGCCAGCGTCGGCTGGGTCGAGCGCAGGCTAAGGCTGTGGCCGTCCTCCAGGACCGTGAACGCCGCGGCGCGCTTCACCGTCACCGACAGCGGGTGCTGGTCGGAGAGCGCCGGCGAGGGGAATCGCATCAAGCTGAGGGCACTGGCGACCGTTCGCGGCGCCAGCGGCAGCAGGGGGTCGCGCGGCGACGTGAGGACGCCGTTGACCAGCGCCTGGTCGCCGTCGTTCAGTGTAACGCCGATCTCGGAGAGGGCGCCGCCCAGCGTCTTCGCCTGCGTGCGCCAGTAAACAAGGCGGCCGGAGACCTCGGCGACGATGGGTGTGGCGCGCGAAACCTGCAACTGCGGGTCGTCGCGACGGTCGGTCTGGTGGAGCACCCGGTCGCCCAATTCCAGCGTCACGTTGGCGCGACGAAGTATCGCGGCGTCGGACTGCTCACGGCTGTGGACGAGGCTGCTGACGCCGTCGGCGACGACGGTTATGTGCCGCGCGGGGAAGACGACGAAGGTGAGGAAGGCGATCGTGGCGAGCGCGACGAGGAAGGCGAGGCCGGAGCGGCTGACCGGGAAGCCGGCGGCTGGGCCCGAGTTGGCCCGAATCAGCCGATCCCTCAGCGCTCTGAGGATTCGTGCTCCGTTTTGTCGAGCGGGCAAAAGCTCTCTCACTTACAACCGCGGAGCGGCCAGAGATTAATTACGGTCGTGCACCCGTTGTCGACCCGGCCCGCGGGCTTAACGCCGTCCGCTTGCTCAGGCCCGGTTGCCCTACGGCACCCGAAGACCGCTACTTACCGCTGCTTCCTTCCGGATCTGACGGGGTTCATAGGGTTTCGCCGCGTAGGACCAGGCCTTCTACGCCGCGCGACGGCACCAGTT
>JBEKXP010000186.1:0-3768 GCA_049511815.1 Dehalococcoidia bacterium | reverse complement strand
GCGATGGAAAACGCGCTGGGCATCGAGACCAGCGAGCAGACGCATGACCTGAAGGTGCTGCTCACCATGGGCGAGCGCATCCGAAGCCATGCGGCGCACCTGTACTTCCTCGCCCTGCCGGACTACCTGGGCGCGCCCAACGCCGTCGCCATCGCGGCCGACAAGCCGGACGCGGTGAAGATGGCTGTCGCCCTTATGAAGTCCGGCAACGACATGGTACGGACCATCGGCGGACGCGACATGCATCCCGAGTCGTGTACCGTCGGCGGCTGGCTGCACTTCCCCGACCAGGCGAAATTGGATGGCCTGCGCGCTCGCCTGGAGACGCTCCGGCCCGGCGCTGTCGCAACCGCTGAGCTTTTCAACAGCCTGCCGTACCCGGACTTCCACCACGGCGCGGAGCACTTCTCGCTGCACAACGACGGGGAGTATGTATCGCTGCGGGGTCCGCTCAAGAGCGAGAACCACGAGTTCAAGCGGGAGGACTACCTCAACTTCGTCAAGGAGTACCACGAGCCGGACATGAGCGCGAACTTTGTCGTCCGCGAAGGTCACAGCTACATGGTCGGGTCGCTGTCCCGCGTCAACAACAACTTCGATCAGCTCTCGCCGGAAGCGAAGCAACTGGCGAAGGCCGGGAAGCTGATGAACAACCTAGACAACCCCTACTACAACAACGTCGCCCAGGCGGTCGAGCTTGTCGCATGCATGGACCAGACGATCGAGATGCTGGGCAGGGTAAAGCCTCATCCCGAGCCGCTGGCGGAGATCAAGCCGCACGCCTGCCGGGGCGTCGGAGTCGTCGAGGTGCCGCGCGGTACGCTGTGGCACGAGTACGAGCTCGATGACAGCGGGCACATCAAGCACGCGAACATCATTACGCCGACGGCGCAGAACCTGCGCAGCATCAACGACGATCTGCGCCAGATGCTACCGTCGGTAGCGGACATGCCAAGGGCGGAGATGGCTGATGCGATGGAGAAGATGATCCGCTCGTACGACCCGTGCCTCTCCTGCGCGGCCCACTTCCTGCGCATCGAAGAGATCTAGGCCGTTAGACGTCATCCTCAGGCCCGTCTCGGCATCCGCCAGGCGGGCCTTTCCTTTTGGCTCGCGTCCAGTCGACAGCGATTCGAGCTGGAAGGGCCAAGCTTCTGGAATGTCAACAACGAAGACGATCTGCGGCGCGTTCGAGAGTTGCTGAAGAGCGAAAAGCGGGGGAAGCTAGTCGGGGGTCGCGCCGTTGCGCCGTGAGTGCATCCGGTCCGGCAGGGCGGTGAGCAGGCGCAGCAACTGCTCTCGCACCACGTCCACGTCGATGCCCATTGGCAGGGCGATGACCGGTACGCTGACGCCGTACAGTTTTTGCACGACCTTGAGGAATACAGCGGGGTCGAGGTCGTGGGCGGTGACGTGCGGCGGCGGCAAGAAGCGTTCCGGCTCCGTGATCAGCGTCACTTTGTCGATGCCTTCGGCCACGTCCATCAGGTAGAGGTCCTCTTCCAGGTAGTCAATCATCTCCTCCGGCGAGGAGCTGGTGATGAAGGTGACGCCGGGGACCTCCAGCGAGAGGCCGAGCTCGACTGCCATTGAGTCTTCGGGCATAGCGCGGTTGCCGAAGCAGAGAACGATCATGCTAGTCTCATCATAGGGCTTGCGAATGCGCCTGAAAAGTGCGACGATTGCGGTCATCTTTCATTTCTGTCGCTGAAGGGGGTGCAGTTACGCTGCATTCCTAGTAGTATACGCGCATTGGCATCGGCGTAGCTGGCGTCCGCGTTCGCCGACCGCCGCGGGCGACGTTAGGGAGGGGAACTGCCATGGATGGAACGAGGGCAGAGCCGGACGAAGCGATAATGTCTGACGGCCGGCTGGTCTATGCTGTGTCGGCAATCATGCGAAAGGCGTCAGACAGGGCCCTGGCGCCCTGGGGGGTGAGCGTGTCCCAGGCGCCCGTCCTCGTCGTTCTGCGCGAGGCTGGCTATCCCCTGACGATAAGCCAAATAGCCCGACAGCTTTACCTGGAGACTCCCAGCATCACAACAATGGTCGACCGGTTGGCGGAGCGCGGTTACGTGGAACGATTGAAGGACCGTAAGGATCGGCGCAAGACTCTGGTGCGGTTGACCAAGGCGGGAAAGCAGTTGGTGGACAGCATTCGCGCTCCGGGCGAGCAGTTGCAGGAGGAGATGTTCGGCGTGCTGGGTCGCAAAGAGCGTGAGGCTTTGCGGACTATCCTGCAAAAGTTCCGCGACGGCAACGCGAGCCGCATCTGAGTTCCGGTGTGTTCTCCACCAACTTATCAGATCGATCCTCAAGGCAATCTGGCGACTGACCCTGACGACGTCCGGGTCCGCGCCGAGACTTGTCGCAGACTATCATTGGGCTGTAGCCGTATCCTCCGCAGGCTGGCATACTAAGAGGCGCTGGTTGACGTAACGATTCGGTCGGGAAGGCGTTCCAATGGGACGCAAAAGCGCGAAAAGACATCTAGCGGAAGGGACTCGTTCCGACAGGGGCGGGGCCCGCCGTTCCAGGTTCTACCTTGCCATCGCCGGCGTCGTTGTTGTCGTTGCAGCCGTGGTGTCGGGCGCCTGGCTCTTTGCCGTCCATACGGGAGGCCGGCAAGAGCCGTCGCACCGTGCGGCGATCGTCGACCAGCTTAGCGCCAGGATCCCGAATGCCTCATTTGTCGACAGCGCAACCTCCATGCTCGAGCAGGCGGGGTACAGCGTCGATTACTACGATGCCGACAAAGTGACGGTTGACTTCTTCCGCGATCTGCCGACGCACGATTATGACCTCATCATCCTCCGCGCCCACTCCGCGATCCCCAGGAAGGACCTGTCGCTTCCAAGCGACGTTCCTCAGGACGTGCTCGATAAGATAATGGTCCAGATCGGCGACGACGTGCTGCTGTTCACGTCCCAGCCGTACGATAGCACGGCCTATCTTGATGACCAGAAGGCCTTGCGGTTGTTCCCCGTGGTCTACACGGGCGACTCGATGGCGAACGCTTATTTCGCCGTATCGTCCTTTTTTGTCAAGTCGAGCATGCGCGGGCGGTTCAACGGCACGACCATCATTCTGATGGGTTGCAGCAGTCTTGCTTCTGACAAGACAGCGGCCGCGCTGGTCGACAAGGGCGCGAAGGGCGTCGTTGGCTGGAGCGACATGGTGTCGCCCGAGCACACCGACCAGGCGACGGCCCAGCTATTGCAACACTTGCTGAAAGACAAACTGCCGCTCGCGAAGGCAGTGGACATGACTAACTCCGAGGTTGGTCAGGACCCAACCTATGGGTCCAGCATGCGTGCCTACCCGCCGAACGGATAGCCGCTCTCTTCCCTTCGTCGCAGTCTCTCGGCGGCCGACGGAAATCATCAGAAGAAAAATGGAGATTTTATGTCAGAAACGATTGCGCGCCGCGTTGCCGGCGGGTATCATTAGAGGCTGGACTTTGGTGGCCCTCTGGGGGAGTAAGGCCCCCGAGCAAGTCCGTCTAATTGCACCCCGCCCGCTCGCGCTTGTTTTAGGAGGCGTTCATGAGACGTTGGCTTCGTGCACCTATTATTGTCGTCGTATTAGCGCTGGTCATTGGGACGGGCTTTCTAGTCCTTGGCGAATTCTCGCTCTTCGGCCACACCGGCGCAGCCAAGGCAGCCGGCCCCCCCTTCGCGGTCAGCGTGGCCTCCATCCCGGGCGCTGCGGCCAGTGGCGTGACCGGCACCATCGACTTCGACGCCGGTGGAGGCGGCGGAGTCGTCG
>JBEKXP010000185.1:0-3789 GCA_049511815.1 Dehalococcoidia bacterium | reverse complement strand
CGGGCTCCAGCAACGGTAGGTTCGCCCACTTGGCGACGATGCGCGAGTCCTCTTCCTCCGTGCTGGAGAGCGCGCCCGGATCGTCGCAGGTGACGAGAACGATGCCCGCCTTCGTGCCGGTCAGCGCCAGCCCCATCAGGTAGTCGAGGACGACGTTGAGGCCGTTGTGCTTCATCGCGACCAGCGACCGAACGCCGGAGAAAGCGGCGGCCGCGGCGGCTTCGAGCGCGACTTTCTCGTTGACCGACCACTCGACGTAGATGCCCGCGTCCTTCGCCACCTCCGCCAGCGACCCGATGATCTCCGACGACGGGTTGCCCGGGTATGCGGCCGCAAAGCCGATGCCCGCCTCCAGCGCCCCGCGGGCAATCGCCTCGTTGCCCATCAAGAGCTGTCGCGTGCCTTCGTCGAATGTCGCAAGATTTGCCATGCTACTTACTCTCCGCCGGCCCGTCCGCGAGAAGCCGCTCCCGCGTCTCCGGGCGTAGCTCCAGGTACAGCAGGTCGTCGTCGCTGCCGGTCATCGCGCGGATATTCGCCAGCGCTCGCCTTCGCTTGCCCAGCGACGCGCCCTTCAGGTGACTCAGGTTCGCCTCCGGCAGGGCGTCCGTCTCGATAGCGCCCGCCTTACGTGCCGCCTCCACCAGCTCGCGGCCGCGTTCGCTGCGGACGATGACCGTGTTCCAGCCATCGATGCCCTCCGCGGCGCCGACCGCCACGTCGGCGAGCTCCGCCGTCATGTCCAGGCAGACGTTGCAGGAAGGACGGATGAAGCGGCGCACCTCGTCGAGCGAAATCGAAAGCTCATCGGCGCCGGCGGCGACCCGGAGGACGTTGGCCGGCGGCGGCGGGATATCCAGCTTGGAAATGCGCTCCAGCGGCGTCTTCTCGGCGAGGAAGGCAGCGAAGACACCGTAGTCGAGCGCCCAGGTGCAGAACAGGCCGACGACAAGCGACAGCTTTTCGATATGGTTGCGGTTCTCCAACGGCGAGGCCCGCATCTTGGCCAGCGCCAGCGCCTGGCAGGGCGTGGCGACGACTCCGACCCGTCGCGCTTCCTCCCGCTGCGCCTCCCGGTTGAAAGCGGCGAGCGTCGGCGCGGCGACGTAGTTGGAGCCGGCATGCGACAGCACTTCCGACGCGGCGCGGACCAGAACTCCCGCCGGCAACAGCGACGCGTCGCTCTTCGTCAGCACGGCGCTATCGATGAAGCCGCGCTCGATGGCGAAAGCGACGAGAGCGCTGACGGTGCCGCCGTACTGCGCCTTCTCGCGGACGTCTTCGTGGGCGGCCCGTGCCATAAGCACCTCCGCGACCCGCCCGATAGGCCCACCGTCGAAACTAGCGCCGAAGACCGCCTCGCTCGCCTCGTCGAGATCGGTTGCCGTGCGCGGGCAGAAGGCGTAGCAGCGCCCCTGCTCAACGGCGCAGTCGTCGAGGGCAACGATGCGGCCTCGATAGGCAACGAGATACGGGCACATGCCGACGCAGGCGCCGCAGCCGGCGCACAACCCGCGGTCGATAACGTCGGCGCGGAGGCTGAGGCCTCCCTTCACCTCTGTGGTCACTCGCCGCTCCCTTCGACGCTGCGAAAAAGACAAATAGCAGCTAGATGCTTTCTAAATTGTATCATGTCCGGTCTGCCGCTTGCCACGCCGCCACGCCCGCGTCGATGATACGTCGCCATTCATTCTGGGCAAAGGCGCGTCACGCCGGGTACTGCGCCGTCCCGTCCGGGTAGACCGCCACGCGGGCCTCGCGCGGAAACCGCTCGCGGAGATGCGACATCACTTGAGCCCAGTCCTTCGCCCAGATCACCGCGCCCGGGTCGAGGACCAGGTCCGTGCACGTCAGGTCCGGCTGCGGGTTGAGGACGATCACACGGAACTGCTGCGGCAGTCCGCCGCGCGTCGAGTACTGCCGGCCGCCGTACTCCTTGCCGAACCGACGCATCAGGTAGTGCACGACCTGCCCCCGCGGACAGTCCATGATGAGCACGATGTCGCTGCCGGCGGGCTTGACCGACCGAAGCGCAATCGCCAGCGCGATCATCGCCTCGTTTGACTTGGCGTGCGCGTTCGTGACGACGACGTCGGCCTCCCCCGCGACCTCCGTCGCGTAGACCTCCTTCGCCAGCTGCACGCCCTCGTGGTGCGCCAGCACCGGGTCGCCGACCAACAGGTCCGTCACCTCGCAGCGGCCGTTGAACAGCGCGTCGACCGTTATGTCTAGTCCGGCCAGCCGCGCCGCGTCCTCTGTCTCTTGCCGCATCGGGTTCTCGTCCCAGTTGCCCAGGCCGATCGTATTCGGCGCCCTGCCTTCGACCACATGATGGAAGCGGTCGACGCTGTCGATGTGCGCGACGCCCGGCAGGATGAGCTTGCCGCCGCCGCCGAAGCCGGCTTGAGGGTGCGGCAGAATGCAGCCGATGCCGATCTTGAGGTCGCAGGCCATGACCTCTCGGTTGACGGCGACCGCCGTGCCCAGCCGCGTCGCGCCGACCGAGACGCAGTTCTCGTACGGGTTGTGCTGGAAGACCAGATAGCGCTCCAGTATCTCCTGCCCCAGCTTCACGCGCAGGGCGGCGTTGTCGTGGGCACCGTGCGTGCCGGAGGCGACGACGAAGCGCACCTGTTCGTCGGCGATTCCCGCCTGACGCAACTCTTCAAGGACGAAGGGCGCAATCTGGTAGGCCGGCGTCGGCCGCGTAATGTCGTCGAAGATGATGACGACTTCCTTCTTCCCGCGGGCGAGATCGCGAATGCGCGGCGCCCCGACGGGCTTCGCGAAGGCTTTTCGCATCGCCTTGTCGTCCAGCGCCGGGCGCTCCCAGCCGCGCGACGCGCAGAAGTGGACATCCCAGTCCTCGGGAAAGTCCAGCTCGCACTCCCCGCCGCCGTCCCAGATCAATTGTGGCACTTTCAGCTTCATCCGTGGCTCCTCCAGCATCGACTGTCTGAAGTAATAGTACACGGGGCAGCGATGAGTACGGAAGGTGGGAGGATCGGGAAACGGAGGCGGCGTCAGCGCCCCTTGAATTCGTACGTCTCTCCCTTGAGGTAGGCCCGCATTGCCTCGCGGGCGTCTTCGCTGCGGAGCACCTGCATGAAGGCTTCTAGTTCGATCTGAAGGCCGTCTTCCAGCGGCGCATCCCATCCCTCGTAGACGCAGCGCTTGACCAGGCCCTGCGCGATGGGCGCGCCTCGAGCTAGCCTTTGGGCCAGCGCCATGACGGTCCCCATGAAGTCGGCCGCGGGCGCCGCCTTGTGCACGAGGCCGATTCTCTCCGCCTCCTCGGCGCCGACGACTTTGCCCAGCAGCATCATCTCCAACGCCTTCGGCAGACCAACGACGCGGGGCAATCGCTGCGTGCCGCCGCCGCCGGGAATTATGCCTACGTTGACCTCCGGCTGGCCGATGCCGAAGTCACCGATGGCCATTATGCGCAGGTCGCAGGCGAGGGCAAACTCGCAACCGCCGCCGCCGCACTGCCCGTTGATGGCGGCTATCACAGGCTTCGGCAGCCTTTGCAGGCGTAGCAACAGGCGATGAAGCGGCATCTCCGCTGCCCGGAGCGGCTCGACAGGCGCCTTCGTGCCGGAGATCGTTGATAGCTCAGAGACGTCGTAGTGGGTGATGAAGATGCCGTCGATGCCGCCAGTGAAGACAACCACGTGCACGGAGTCGTCGGCCTCGACTTCCTGTATCAGCGCGTCGATCTCTCTCACCGTGCGGTTGTTCATGAGATTCCGCGGCGGATTGCAAATGGAGCAGACGGCAACGCCGTTC
>JBEKXP010000184.1:0-3803 GCA_049511815.1 Dehalococcoidia bacterium | reverse complement strand
AATCTTTGAGCCGTCGGTTGTGATAGCGATGGTGCTCTACGCGATCGGTGCGGTACTGGCCATTTGGGTAGTGCGGTCACTGGCGACGCTGGGATCATGGGGTAGCGGACGCATCTGGCGGTAATAACGCCGCCAGAGGCCGCGCCTGAAAGCGGATAGGAGAAGAAGATACCGGCTGCAGAACAAGAACGACGTCGATCTTCTTCCATGAGCAGCGGTTCACAAGGCCGCTGCTCAGCTTTATCCGCCGCTGAGCCTCTGATTGACTTTGTCTGCGAAAAAGCCGCGCTTTGCGAATCTGGTTGCGGCCGTTTTTATGATTGACCGTCCGGAAGGCCCGCTAGCCGCTGCTTGACGGAAGCCGCGTCCAGCATATATGTTCTCCGAAGCGGCGAAGGAACGCAAGCAGGATATGGCACTTCAGCGGCCAGGGCTGCCGTCTTGGAGTGCCCTTTGCCTAGCATCTGCTACTCCGCCTGTGGTATGAATGCATCATGGGGATTGCGAGCAAAGCAATACCGAAGCCAACACCGCTGGACATCCTCCGCCCTCTCCCGGTAACGGCTGAGACGGAGGCTGACCTGGTCCGGTTGGCGCTGTCCCTGGGCGCGGCGGAGGTGGGTGGCCCCTTGTCTGCGGCGGAGACGGCGCTTTTGCAAAGCGCAAGCCTCGAAAAGCGCAGCGTTCCCGAATCAATGGCGTCGCTCGCGCGCGACGCGATCTTAGCTGGAGAAGACCCTCTTGGAGACTGCTTCTGTCGTCTTCGCCCGCCAGCGACGCGTCGGCAATTGGGAGCGGTGTTCACGCCAAAAGAGTTGATCGCTCCAATGCTGGACTGGGCGCTCCTTCTCAAGCCCCAGCGGCTGATTGATGCCGGCGCGGGAAGCGGTCGTTTCGCTGGTGCGGCGGCCCGCGCCGACTCACGGCTCACGATAGTCGCCGTTGACGTTGATCCTCTCGCCTGCGTCCTTACCCGCGCGACTCTTGCTGCGGTGGGGCACCGTAGGAGCCGCGTCATCAACGAAGACTACACTCGTTGTGCGCTACCCTCCTCCGAAGGCATGACCGCATTCGTTGGTAACCCTCCGTACGTGCGGCATCATCATCTGACTCCGGCGCTCAAGGCATGGGCGCAAAGCGCGGCGCGACAGGTTGGGCGTAGCATATCCGGCCTCGCTGGATTGCATGCGTACTTCTTTCTCGCCACAGCTTTGAAAGGGCAGAGGGGAGACATTGGCTGCTTCGTCACAAGTTCTGAATGGCTTGACGTCAACTACGGGAGCGTCATACGGGAGCTTCTCCTGAATGATCTTGGCGGCATATCCATTCATGTATTGGAGCCGACTGCTTTGCCTTTCGAGAGGACAGCGACAACAGCCGCCGTCACGTGTTTTCGAATGGGCAGCCGGCCTAGAACCGTAAGGTTACGCCAATTGAAAACGGTGGATGAACTGAAGACACTGACGGACGGAGAGCCGATAGTGCGGCAGCGGCTAGAAGAGGCTAAGCGCTGGACACCTCTGATAAGAGCAAGGCGGGAATTGCCTGAGGGCTACGTGGAGCTTGGCGAGTTGTGTCGAGTTCACAGGGGCGCAGTCACGGGCGCGAATTCCACTTGGATTACGCAGCCTGCCAAGACTGACCTGCCTGCGGAAGTCCTGTTCCGTTCCGTGACAAAAGCCCGTGAGCTATTTGACGCGGGCTTTGCCATGACGGAACTCGACCATCTTCGTTGCGTAATAGATCTCCCAGAAGATCTAGACGCTCTGGATCCTGAAGATCGCCGACTCGTCGAACGATTCCTTCAGCAGGCGAAACGGCTCGGAGCCGCCGACGGATACGTGGCTCGCTACCGTCGCAAATGGTGGTCAGTGGGCCTCAGAGAGCCGGCTCCGATACTTACGACATATATGGCTAGACGCCCACCTGCATTTGTTCGAAATCCGGCAGGAGCGCGGCACATAAATATCGCTCACGGCATTTATCCGCGTGAATCGTTGCCCGAGCGTGCCCTGGATCGCATCGCTGCCGCACTCCGCAATCTAGTTTCCGTTCAGGATGGACGGACGTATGCCGGGGGACTGACGAAGTTCGAACCTAAAGAGGTCGAACGTTTGCCTATACCCGACTTGCCCGTTCTTCTCGCGCCATGACCGCAATTCAACCTCCTCGCTGGACAGCAGACCAATTGGAGGGATCTCGAAAGAAGGCGATAGCGCTCTTCCGGAAGAGTCGCATGGAAGAGCCCCTGGAAGCTTATCTTGACGCGTTCGACAAATACAGAGATGCCATGGAGGACCTGCTCGAGAAGACCGTTGACCTGACGCAGCTGGAGAGCGCGGCCAGCGAGGTCCTGTCCGACCCGAGCCATCTTGAGGCTGTCCGATACCTCCCTGGCCCGCCCATATCCGCCGACGATCTTAAGATTCTCAGTGAGGCGAGTCTGGCGCCGGGGCGCCTGCTGAGAGATACGGAAATGGCGCGGAGGGTGATGGGTACTATTCTCCTCGGCGTTGATCGGGCCCGATTTCCGTGGCTTTCTGAGAACCGCGAACCGAGCGAGGAAGAACGCTCCGCGGCCACGCTTGCCTCGGCCGTTCTCATGGCATATCGGCGGGTGATGACCGCTCGCGCCAACGAGTCGAAAGGGCAGCAAGAGGAGGCCGTGTCGGAAACTCTTTGTGAGGCGGGCTTGGAGAAAGTCCACACACGCACGATACATACGCTCACTGATTCCCCGGAGCCTGGCCACTTCTGCGGCGAATGCCTGTTCGGTGAGCGCAAGGCCGATCTGGTGGTGCGCTTGTGGGATGGGCGAGCAATGCCCATCGAATGCAAAGTAAGCAACTCCTACACCAACTCGGTAAAGCGTCTCAACAACGACGCCCAGGCAAAGGCCAGATACTGGGTTCAAGCGTTCGGCACTGCTCAGGTCGTACCCTCGGCGGTTCTGACCGGAGTCTACAAACGCCACAATCTGGAACAGGCGCAGGACGGGGGACTGACGCTCTTCTGGTCCCACGCTCTCGCTGATCTGACGGACTTCATCGCTCGCGCGACGCTCAAGTGAAGGGCGGCCACGAGCCCCTGCCTGCGGGTCCTCCACGCCGACCTCGTTCGCCGCGCGCTTCTGAGCCGCAGACCTTCACCCAACCTTCACGGCGCGGCGACAAAACTCACATCATTCACACTCGGCGGGCGCTACGCTGAAAAGGTGGCCAAACGGGGATCTAGTTTGTGAGCCACGGAAAGAGGAACTCAAAATGGCTGTTGCCGTACGATACGAGCACAAAGATCTGAAATCACCTGACGAGACGAGGACCTTCGAGAACGGAAGGGTGGAGCTGGTCAACATCGGCGGCGGGACCGTCGGGCGTCTCACCCTGCAGCCGGGTTGGCGGTGGTCCAAGGACGTGAAGCCCATCGCCGGGACTGAATGGTGCGAGGCGCCTCACTTCCAGTACCAAGTGTCCGGACGGCTGCACGTCCTCATGATGGATGGCTCCGAGTTCGAGATCGGCCCGGGAGAGGTGTCCGCCCTTCCATCGGGACACGATGCCTGGGTTGTCGGAAATGAGCCGGTCGTCCTGGTCGACTGGTCGGGCGCGAGCAACTACGCGAAATAGCGGAGACAAGCTCTCGCCGTCGGAAGCGAAAATCGTCAGGCGCCTGCCTGTGCTGAACTTGCAGCGGGAGGCGCCTGATTAGCTTCCTCCCGGCAGAGGCGCAGCTCCTCCTCCGGGTCCTCCACGCCGACCTCGTTCGCCGCCCGACGCCGCGAGTGGATCCCCGCTTGCACCAGT
>JBEKXP010000183.1:0-5282 GCA_049511815.1 Dehalococcoidia bacterium | reverse complement strand
TGTCGCGGGCCCGCTCCAGCGCGGCGACCACGTCATCCGGCAGATTATGCGCCGCATCGACGAAGAGCTCCGCCACCTTATCGCTTATCTGATCAACATGAACGTCTCTCATAGACTACCTTCTTGCTATCCGGCCGACCGTGGTCGCCCGCCATCGATCGTTTGACGGCATTCTTGCGTCCTGCTCGCGCTCGCGGGGCGCTCGGGTTGCCGAGCGCCCTCGATACGACGCCCAGAATTTCCTCGCCTACAGCCCTGTCACCTTAGTCACTTCCCGCACCGACGCCGCCGACCGCTCGAACATCGTCCGTTCCTCGTCCGTCAGCTTGATCTCGATGATCTTCTCGACGCCGCGGGCGCCCAGCTTCACCGGCACGCCCATGAAGATGTCTCTGACCCCGAACTCGCCCTCCAGGTACACCGCGCACGGCATCACCCGCTTGCGGTCCAGCAGCACCGACTCGACCATCTGGATCGTGGCCGCCGCTGGCGCGTAGTAGGCGCTGCCCGTCTTCAGCAGGTTGACGATCTCGCCGCCGCCCTTGCGCGTCCGCTCCACGAGCGCGGCGATGCGGTCCGCCGGCATCAGCTCCGAGATCGGGATGCCGCAGACCGTCGTGTGACGCACCAGCGGCACCATGTCGTCGCCGTGACCGCCGAGTACGTATGCCTGCACGTCCTCCGACGACACGTCGAGCTCGCGGGCGATGAACGTGCGAAACCGCGCCGCGTCCAGCACGCCCGATTGCCCGAAGACGCGCTCGCGTGGGAAGCCGCTGATCTTCTTCGCGACGTAGCACATCACGTCCAGCGGATTGACGAAGACGATGATGATTGCGTTCGGCGACTGCGCTGTCGCCTGCTGCACGACCGACTTGACGATCTCCGTGTTTGCCGTCACCAGGTCGTCGCGGCTCATGCCCGGCAGCCGCGGCTTGCCCGACGTAATGATGATGATGTCGGAGGCCGCCGTATCCTTCCAGTCGTTCGTCCCGACGATCTTGCAGTCGAACCCGACAATCGGCGCCGCCTGCGATATGTCCAGCGCCTTCCCCTGCGGTATGCCTTCCGCGACGTCCATCAACACGATGTCCGCGATGCCTTTGGGAGCCAGCTCGCGCGCCATCGCGCCGCCGGTCTGCCCCGCCCCGACGATAGTCACCTTACTTCGCAAAGCGCACCTCCTGTGTGTCGATTATGGAACCGAATGCGCGTAGAGCGGGCATCTTGCCCGCGACGAGCGCCTTGTCACAGCATCCCTCAAGACCCATCGCAGCCGAGACTCCATTTCGAATTGCGCGACCGCTGACCCTTTTGATGGGAGGGGTTTGGGGAAGCTGAGGGTTTCAACCCTCAGAACCGAACAAACCCCGCATCGACCCATCCTCCCGCTCCTTCTCATCCCTGCAGCGACTTCACATAACTCAACCGTCCGCCCGCCAGCAACACCTGCGCCTGATGCGCGCACCGTCTCGCCCCGCTCAACGGCAGCGCGTGCCTGCGGAATCTCCAGCTCATCGCCCTGGTGAATGCGGTCGTAGTCGCCCTCGTCGACGAACACGAGCGGCAGGATCCCCACGTTCACCAGGTTAGCGCGGTGGATCCGCGCGAACGACTTCGCCAGCACCGCGCGCAGCCCCAGGTACATCGGCGCCAGCGCGGCGTGCTCGCGGCTCGACCCCTGCCCGTAGTTGCTGCCCCCGACCACGACCGAGCTGCCCGCGTCCTTTGCCCGGCGCGCGAAATCCGCGTCCACCTGCTCGAACACGTGCTCCGCCATCGCCGGGATGTTCGACCGCAGCGGCAGCAGCTTCGACCCCGCCGGCATGATGTGATCGGTTGTGATATCGTCCGCTACCTTGAGGACGACGCTTGCCCGCAACGTCTCCGGCAGCGGCTCGCCGCGCGGCAGAGGCTTGATGTTCGGCCCGCGGACTACCTCGACGCGCTCGCCTTCCTTCGGCGGCGCGATGATCATGCGGTCGTCCACCTTGAATTCGTCGGGCACGACGATATACGGCGGTTCGCCCAGGGCGCGCGGATCGGTCAGGACGCCGCTGATCGCCGACGCCGCCGCGACAAGCGGACTGCACAGGTAGACGCGGTCGCCCATGGTCCCGCTGCGACCGGGAAAGTTGCGATTGAACGTCCGCAGCGACACGCTGCCCGTCGCCGGCGACTGCCCCATCCCGATGCACGGCCCGCACGACGACTCCAGCACCCGAAAGCCCGCCCCGATCAGATCGGCCAGCGCCCCGTTCTCCGCCAGCATCAGCATCACCTGCCGCGTCCCCGGATTGATCGACGCGTTCACCGACGGCGAGACCATCTTGCCTTTCACGATCGCCGCCACGGCCATCAGGTCCAGGTACGACGAGTTGGTGCAACTGCCGATGACGACCTGCCCGACCTCCATTCCCGCGACCTCGCGCACCGGCACCACCGCGTCCGGGCTCGATGGCACCGCGATAAGCGGCTCCAGCGCCGAGAGGTCCAGCTCCATCACCTCGTCGTACTGCGCATCCGCGTCCGGCGACAGCGGCTTCCAGGCGTCCTCGCGCTTCTGTGCCCGCAGATACTCGCGGGTGTGTTCGTCGCTCGGGAAGATCGAGCTTGTCGCGCCCAGCTCCGCGCCCATGTTCGTGATGATCGCGCGTCCCGGCACGCTGAGCGCGGCGGCTCCCTCGCCGGCGTACTCGAACACCTTGCCGACGCCGCCCTTCACGCTCAGACGGCGCAGCATCTCCAGAATGACGTCCTTCGCCAGGACCCACGGCGGCAGCCTGCCCTTCAGCTCCACCCGCACGACCCGCGGCATCATCAGCCGGAACGGCTCGCCCGCCATCGCCATCGCCACGTCGAGGCCGCCGGCGCCCATCGCCAGCATGCCCGCGCCGCCGCACATCGGCGTATGGCTGTCCGAGCCCAGCAGCGTCTCGCCGGGCGCGCTGAAGCGCTCCAGGTGCACCTGATGGCAGATGCCGTTGCCGGGCCGCGAGAAGTAGATGCCGTGCTTGGCCGCGAAGCTCTGGAGGAAGCGGTGATCGTCCGAGTTCTCGAAGCCCGTCTGCAGCATGTTGTGGTCGACGTAGCTGACCGACAGCTTGGTGCGGACTTGAGCTATCCCCATCGCCTCGAACTGGAGGTAGGCCATCGTGCCCGTCGCGTCCTGCGTCAGCGTCTGGTCGATGCGCAGCGCGATCTCGCCGCCCGCGGCAGCCTCGCCCTCGACGAGGTGCTCCTCGATGATCTTCCGCGTCAGGCTCTTTCCCACGAACTGGCTCCGAGCAGGGGAATCCGATGCTTCAAAGCCAATTATACGTCTGGTGCCTCCTTAGCCCAAACCGCCGCAGACCGGCGACGGGTCTGACCTACATCTGCCAACGCCTCCTTGCGTACCAGCCGCCCGCGCCCAACAGCGCGACTACCCCCGCCGCAGCTCCCGCCAGCGCCGCGTACGGCGGTGACGAGGAGCCGCTCCCCGATCCCGCTACGTCCGGAGGCTCTGCCACGCCCCCGACAGGCAGTACTGGTCCGGCATAGCAGCAGACTTTGATCGAGTAGCCGCCGCTGCTGCAATCTGCCACGTGCGCGTTGCTGTTGTCGGAGATAGTTGCCAGGCAGGTCTGACTGTAGCCACAACTGCCGCCTTCCGAGCAAACCACCGTCGGGTCCGTCGTCGATAGACATACCTGCGTGGGATAGCCTGATGTCCCCACGTGGGCGTTGTCGGTCGACGACAGGTACAGGACCGTGGCATGCGTGCCGCTGCAACTGGTCCCCAGGCCCGCCGCGCCGCTGCAGCAAACGACATTGCCGTAAGCCGAGCCGCCGATGGTGCCGGCGTGGGCGTTACTCGTCGACGACATGCGGAAGATGCCGACTTCGCCGGTGCCGCACGACGGCTTGACGCTGCACGTCAGGCCGGCAGGCGCTGCCTCGCCCACGCTGTGAAGCGTGCTGTTAGACAGGCCGCGGAGGGCGCCCATCCCCGAAGGCGCAAAGGCCAGCAGGAGGGCTGCCGCCAATGCTATGGAAATGACCCGTCTCATCGCTTGCCTCCCGTGCGGCGGCGCTGCACGAGGACCAGGCCCGCCACCAGCAGCCCACCGATAGGCAGCCAGCCGATGCTCAGGCTGGAGGAGAACAGTCCAGCCGATCCGCCGTTGCTGCTGTTGCTCGTCCCGTTTGCCCCTTCCAGCGCCGTCACCCGCGCGTCCAGGCTGTCAAGCCCTTGCTTGAGGGAGGCGTTCTCGTCCTCCAGGGCCTGGATGCGGGTGGCCTGCTCTTGCGACAGCTCGTAGAGTCCCTGTATGGACGCCAGGGCCACACCGTCGGCGTCGATGGTTGTGATTGACGTGTCGCTGCCGCCGAGCTTGAAGGCGCTGTAGAAGTCCTGCGCCGTCGGGCCCATGTGCACGGTGTCGCTACCCTCTACGCGGTAGCTCCACGTGCTGATGGGCATGGCTGCAACGCTTGCCAGCACTTCTTTGCCGTCCACGGGACTGAAGTTCTCCTTCGCGGCGGCATCCGAGTTGTTGGTCCACGCGCCTCCCGTCGTCAGATGAGCGCCGGTAGATGTGGTGATCAGGTCTCCGCCCGCGTTTAAGATCTGCACGAAGCTGGGGCCGTTCACGTCAAAGCGCGCGCCGCCGTTGGCGCGGACCTGGAACCGGTCGCTGGTGCTGCAAGTGTAGTCGGCGTTGGTAGAGTCGGCCCACACGAAGCAGCCCTGGTTGTTGGCCTTGGCCCGGTTGCCCGCCGCGAAGCTGTAGTTTCCCTGAGCGGTGTTGCTCACGCCCCCCGGCACGGTGGCCCAGCTGCCGCCGGTGGTGTTGCCGTAGCCCCCAGCGACGGTGTCGTACGTGCCGCTGGCCTGGTTGCCGTAGCCCCCGCCGACGGTGGCGCCGCCTATGGCCGTGTTGTTTTGGCCCCCGCCCACCGTGGAGACGGTGCCGCTGGCCGTGTTGTTTAGGCCCCCGCCGACGGTGGAGTAGTTGCCGCTGGCGGAACTGTAGGAGCCCCCGCCAACGGTAGAGACGGCGCCGCCGGCGAGGTTGCCTTCGCCCCCGCCGATGGTCGCACTCTGGCCGCTGGCGATACTGTGGTTGCCCCCCGGCACGGTGGCGTAATTGCCGCTGGCGGTGTTGGTGAGGCCCCCGCACACCGTGGCGTCCGAGCCGCTGGCCGCGTTGGATTGGCCCCCGCCGACGCTGGCGAACGCGCCGCCGGCGATGTTGCCCCCGCCCCCGCCGACGGTGTCGTACGAGCCGGTGGCCTGG
>JBEKXP010000182.1:0-3858 GCA_049511815.1 Dehalococcoidia bacterium | reverse complement strand
GACGCTGATGACCGTCGCCAGCAACCCGATTCCGATCAAGTACGCGCTGCGAGAGCTCGGCTGCAAGGTCGGCGGCTTGCGACTGCCGCTCGTGGAGCCGGACGAAGCGGGCGCAGCGAAGATCATGGCCGAGGTGCGCCGCCAGCAAATCGACCTCGTGGTCCCCGCGTAAGGCGAGAGGAGGCTTAAGGATGACGGAGCTAGAGGGAGACTCGTTCCGCAAGTTCGCCAGCCAGCCGTTCTACACGGCAATTAACCGCCGGCTCATCGAGATGTGCGGGTTTGGGCCGTCGCAGCGGGTCGTCGACCTCGGCGCGGGCACCGGCGCGGTCACGACGCTGATCCTGGAGTCGATGCACCCGGACAAGGGCGAGGTCGTCGCCGTCGAGCCCTCGGACTCCGCTCGAGAGGTGGCCCGCCGTGAACTGCAGGAGCGCTGGGGCGCCGTCGTTCGGTTCTGCTCCGGCAAGGCGGAGAACCTGTCGCGCTTCGTCCAGCGCACCGCCGACGCGGTCGTCTTCTGCAACGCCATCCATCTCGTCGAAGACAAGCGACGCATGCTGCACGAGGTTTCGGAGGCGCTGCGGGAGCGCGGCCTCTTCGCCTTTAACAGCACTTTCTTCGAAGGCGCCCAGCCGGCCGAGACGATGCCCTTCTACGTGATGTGGATCCGCCGTGCGATGCGCATCTTCCGCGACGAGAACCCTGAGATGCGTCGCGAAAAAGAAGAGCGGGCACTGGCGCGCATCCAGCTCAGCGTCGATGAATACCGGCAGTTGCTCGCCGAGGGCGGCTTCGATGTCCGGACGATGGAGCTGTGTCCGGTGGAGATGCCGCTTGAGGGCTTGCAGGCGATCAGCGAGTACGAGCTGTTTGCCCGCGGCGCGCTGCCCGGCGTCCCCCTGTCCCTCGCCGTCGACTGCCTGCGTCGTGGCGCTGCGGAAGCCTTCCGCGAGCTCAAGCTCTCGACCGTCCCTCGCAACTGGCTGCAGGTCGTCGCCGTCAAAGCCTGACCCCAGGCCGGCGCCAATTCCCCGTAGCCGAGACTTTCCAGTCTCGGCGCTGGTTCCCCGGTCTCCTTAGTTGCCGCTACTAGTTGAAGCAGGCGTCGGAGTTGGCGTCGCATTCGGCGTTGGCGATTTCGTTGACGCTGCGGGTGGCGTCGTCGTCTCTTCCGCTTCGAAAACGCCCACCTCATAAGACGTGCCGGTAGCATCAAGGGCGAAGCCAACGCCGAGGCTTCGATAGCTCTTATCCGTGATGATCGCGAAGTGACCCGGGCTGTTTCGCCAGCCGTCCAGCGCTACGCTCACTTCTTCATCTACCCCGGGGTAGTTGTTGCGCGCGATTATCTCTCCCCAATCCATGATATCCACCCCCGACTTTTGTAGTAGACAGCCGAGATTGCACCCGTCCGGAGGGTAATGGCTGAAGTAATCATTATTTGCCATATCCTGCGCGCGACCGTTCGCAATTGTTGTTAGCCTGGAATCTAGAGTAAGCGGCGGCAGACCATCGGCACTCCGCATGCCATTAATCCCCTTAGCAAGGAGATATTGGCTGCGCTCCTGCACACACGGCGTCGTGAGCGTGCCCGTCGCCGACGTGTACCAGGCTCCGTCGATTAAGGTGTTCACCCGCCAGTAGCTGGTTTCACCGGCAGGCAGCCCGTTCCACGAATAACTCTGTTGATCGGAAGGAAAAGGTCCCGCGCCGACGAAAAGGCCGCCCGGGAAGCTGCTGTCGGAGCTGAGGTCGAGGTACTGGGTCCCGTCTTCCCGCCCGATGGGTGTCCACTGAAAGGTTGCGCTGGCCATGCCTGTCGCGTCGCAGGTGAACGTCACCTGGTCGAGGACCGCCACCTTGCAGCCGCTCAGCAAGAACGCGCCGGGAAGCAGAATGATCGCTGGCAGGAACAGGCGAACGGCAAACGACAGGATAGAACGACGGCGAAGTCGCATCGCACAACCTCCCTGTTGGGCGATAGCGTCTTAGCGGGGTAATTAGTGAATCGCCACCAGTGCGAGGATTATAGCATCGTCGAGGCGACTGCCCAACACGCCCCAAACGGAAGCCGCACGAACCGCGGGCAGACGGAAAGCTTCAAATCCGGTGAAGCTGAAGTGCCATCTTCCCCTTGCGGTCCGCCCTCGCCTCTGGGAACATGCTACCTGTGGGGCCGGCGCTCGCCCGCCAGACGCAGCCCGAAGGGCCCCTCTCGACGGTCAATCATACAAACGGGCCACTAACAGATTCGCAAAAAGCGAACTTTTTCAAAACAAAAACAAATCGGGCCGCCGATCCCATACCCCAGCCTTCAGGCTGGGGTGGCGCAAAAGCCGCCTACAGGATCGGCTTCACGATGATCGCCTGGTCGCGCTCCGGTCCCACCGATACCAGCGCCACCGGCACCCCGATTAGCTGCTCCAGCCGCTTCACGTACTCGCGGGCATGCCGCGGCAGGTCCTCGAAGCGGCGCACGTGCGTTGTGGGCTCTTGCCAGCCCGGCAACTCCTCGTAGATCGGCTCACAGCAGGCAAGTCGCCCCAGGCTGGCCGGGAAGCGGTCAACAGGCACGCCGTCGACCTGGTAGGCAGTGCCGATCTTAACGCTGGCGAACGTGTCCAGCACGTCGAGGCGGGTGATCACGGCACCGGAAAGCCCGTTCAGGCGTGCCGTGTACCGGGCGGCGACGGCGTCGAACCAGCCGCAGCGACGCGGTCGGCCGGTGGTGGCGCCGTATTCCTGCCCCTTCTCGCGCAGTTCCTCCCCCATCGCGTCGGTCAGCTCCGTCGGCATGGGCCCGTTGCCGACACGCGTCTGGTAAGCCTTGTAGACAGCGACGACGCGCGTTATCTGCGTCGGGCCGATGCCGATCCCCAGGCCGGCGCCCGCCGCCGTCGACGAAGGCACGGATGACGTCACGTACTCGTAAGTGCCGGAGTCGAGGTCCAGCAGAGAGCCCTGCGCCCCCTCCAGCAGCACCGACTCGCCCCGGACCAGCGCCTCCTGCACCATGTCGGCGGTATCGGCGACGAACGGGGCCAGGCGGCGGCCGAAATCGCGGTACGGCTCGTAGACCTCGTCGAAGGTCAGCGGCTGGAGGCCGTACAGCTTCTGAAGCACGGCGTTCTTGTACGGCAGCACCAGCGAGAGGCGTTCGCGGAAGGTATCTGGGTTGATCAGGTCGACCATGCGCACTCCGATGCGGCCGACCTTGTCGACGAATGCCGGTCCGACGCCGCGGAACGTGGTGCCGATGGCCGCCGGCCCGCGCAGCTCCTCGTCGGCGCGGTCGATGAGGATGTGGTAGGGCATGATGATGTGGCAGCGGTTGCTGACGTACAGGTTCTTGACGCTGACGCCCTTCGACTGCAGCCCTTCGATCTCCTCCAGCAACACCGCTGGGTCGATGACGACGCCGTTGCCGATGATGCAAGTCTTGTCGCCGTAGAAGATGCCCGCGGGCACGAGGTGGAGGCGGAACGTCCCCATGTCATTGACGACAGTGTGTCCGGCGTTGTTCCCGGCCGAGTAGCGCGCAACGATGCTGGCATTCTGGGCCAGGAGGTCGATGGTCCGGCCCTTGCCTTCGTCGCCCCACTGGCCGCCGATTACCACTATTACCGGCATGAATTTACCCCGACACGATCGGGGCATACCTCCTTCCGCGTTGAGGGATTCGAGCCGCGCCGAGTATAGCAGAGAGAGCGACCCAATGGAAGGCCGCCGTCCTGCTGAGCTTGCGTTCGGGTTCCGACCGTACTATGATCTCCCTGTCGGCTTCACGGGGACGCGCCCGAGGCGGACAAACGCGGCTGCCCAACGGCAGGAGGTATGTGTGACCAGTCCCCGCGA
>JBEKXP010000181.1:0-3903 GCA_049511815.1 Dehalococcoidia bacterium | reverse complement strand
AGGGGATCGTGGATTGCACCAATAGCCTTAGCAACCCTAACTACCCCAAGTGCACTGTCAAGGCTCGGGTAGATTTTGGTCCGGCCCCGGGCCCGTATTTCACGGTGTATATTTGTGGCAACGCTACGGACTTCAGCGCCCAGTCGGGCAACTGGGCTGGCGATCTCAACGGTGCGTGCACGCCCTCCGCGAACACCTACGTAGCCTCTCGCGTCCAACTCACTCACTCTGCTGGCGTGGGCAAGCCGGTGACAGTGCAAACGACGGTGCCTACTGACGGCGGCGAGAGGACAATCAAAGTCACATTCGCTGAGGTGGACGCAGACGGAGGAACCGCCATCATCTCCGACTCCAGCGCTGCGGGCACCTTGCCGGACCAGTTTCGGCTACTCGGCCAGTACTTTCATGTGATGACAACGCCGGCGCTCTCGTACAAGGTACCGATTGAGGTCTGTGCTTCATATACAGAAGATCCTCCCCCCCCGCCTGGATATGTTGCGGGTGTCCCCGAGGGGGAACTGGAGATCTATCATTATGAAGCTGCGTACGGCGGGTTCCAGAACAGGACCGACTTCGTCGATGCCCCCAACAACATAGTCTGCGCCAAAGTCGATAACCTGTCGGAGTTTGCGCTGGTCGCCCCCATCACCAGCCCTAGCCCCACCCCCAGACCCAGCCCCGGCCCCGTGGGCGGCATTGCAGAGTACCCGCAGCTTGAGCCAGAGGCCGCCACCGGGGGTGGGTCATCGGGTCCTAACAACGTCGCCCTCGCGGGAGCTGCTGGAGGTGCTGCACTCGTGCTGGCCGCAGGCGGCTGGTACGCTCGGAGGCGCTGGCTCAGGTAAGGCTGGACCGCCAGCGTGGAGTGCGCAGGCTCAAATAGTCTGCACGTTTAGCACCAAGAGGTGACCTTAAAGGCCTGGCCTTGCCTCTCGGCCGGGGCCCTCGGAGGCCGAGAGACCGCACACGATCCGACATGATCTGGGCCCACGACCGCAGGCTGGCATTGTTCTCTCCCAGGAGGCATCACACGCGTGTGGCTTGATAGGCGCTTCCGCGTCGTATTGTCTTGCTCGATTTGACAGGCGAAGGCGCGATGGTATACTTGCTTCGCTGGTGGCCAATTGGCCACGTATCCCCGTCATTAGCATCTCCGCCGGGCGCCTGAGCACCATTAGAAGTTGTCGGTCCGTCGCATCTTCGAATAGGCTCCGCCCCGTGTGCGACCCGTCTGTCGCAAGAAGAGCCTGCTGATGCACAACCTCACGCGTCGTCAGTTCCTCAGGCTGAGCGCGGGCGCAGCCGTTGTCCTCGGCGCGCCCCAGTTGCTGGCAGGCTGCGGGGGCAAGCGGGTGGCGGGCGAGTCGCCGGCTCGCGTGACGCCAATTCGCGGCAATGATCTCGATGCTATGGCCCGCAACGCTCTGGATTCCGTTGGAGGCGCCGGCGCGATAATCAACCCCGGCGAGACGGTCTTCATCAAGCCTAACATGGTCACTCTGCCCTGGGCGCCTTACTACAACCCGTTCCTTGCGGGCGAATGCGCCAAGGTGGAGATCGTCACCGCTGTTGCGGAGGAGTGCTTGAAGGCGGGCGCCGGGAAAGTCATCGTGGGCGACGGCGCGCAGGCGCACACCTTTTCGTGGCAATCGGCGACAACGCTCGACAATTCGACTAACCTCGCGGCAGAGGCGGCACGCCTGTCATCGGCCTACGGTCGCGAAGTGACGCTCGCCTGCCTCGACAACGACTCCCCGGGATGGTTGGAGATACCTTCGCGTACCGGCTTCGGCAGGATTGCCATCTCCAGCCTTGTCGCCCAGGCCGACCGCGTCATCTCCATTCCGGTCCTCAAGACGCACCAGTGGGCTCAGCTCACGCTGTCCCTGAAGAACTTCGTCGGCACGACGCCCCTTCTACGCTACGGCTGGACGCCATACGGTGCGTACAGTCGCGTTCTCCTGCACACCACCGCCGGGGGAATCGAGCAGGTCTTCCTCGACATAGTGAACGCTGTGAAGCCCGACCTGGCGATAATCGACGCCTCCATATGCGTGGAAGGCAACGGGCCGACCGTTGGCAGCGGCGCGGGCTCTACGGTGGACATGCGGAACAGGCTTGGCTCCTGGCTGCTCCTTGCCAGCACCGACCCGGTGGCAGCGGACGCCACGGCAGCGCGCATCGTTGGCCAGGACGTCGCCAGCGTGAAGCACCTGGCGATGGCCTATGAGATGGGGTTGGGTGAGGCGCGCGAGGGCTCCATAGAGATTGTGGGCGACACGCTCGACAACCTGCGCGTCGATTGGTTGCGGGCAAACCCGGCCTCTGCCGGCCAGCTTCGGGGCGCCGAACCAAGCGCTCCTGTCTACGTGGCCGCGGACTGCCCCTGGCATGGTCTCGTGTGATGATTGCGATATGATGAGTCAACGTCTGACACGCAAGTTTGGGCTGCTGGGGATAGCCCTGGCGCTCTCCCTGTCGCTGGGGCGGGGAGACAGCCTTGCCGGGTCCGCAGCCCCGAGCATTATCGACTACGCTGGCAAGGACGTCGGCCAGGGCGCCGCTGCGACGAACTCCACCCTGGATCACCCGACCGGCGTGGCGCTCGATTCGTCAGGCAACCTCTATATAGCCGACAGAGACGACCACATCCTCCTCAAGGTAACGAAGTCGTCCGGCGTCATCGATACCATCGCCGGCAATGGCTTCGAGGGCTACGCGGGTGACAGCGGCATCGCCACTGCCGCCAGACTCAGCGCTCCGAACGGCGTGGCGCGCGACTCCGCCGGCAACGTCTATTTCGCCGATACTACGAACCATCGCGTTCGCAAGATCAACCCGTCGGGAGTCATTACTACCGTCGCGGGCAACGGCGCCTGCGGCGCTCTCAACGACGGCGGTCCGGCCACGAGCGCAAGCCTCTGCGGACCCAGGGGCGTGGCTGTCGACTCCGCGGGAAACCTGTACATCGCCGACACTTACAATCAGCGTATCCGCAAAGTGAACACCTCGGGCAGCATCAGCACTGTCGCGGGCAACGGCCTGCCCGGTTTTTCCGGCGACGGCGGCCCCGCGACGAGCGCCAGCCTGCGTTATCCCGTCGGCGTGGCGGTCGGCCCGTCGAACAGCATCTATGTGGCCGACACCGACAATCACCGCGTGCGAAAAGTGGACGCTTCCGGCAACATCAGCACGGTAGCGGGAAGTGGCAATCCGGGCTATTCCGGCGACGGGGGCCCGGCGACAGATGCCGGCCTGTATAACCCTTATGGCGTCGCGGCGGACTCTTCGGGCAACGTCTACGTCGCCGACACGAGCAACCACCGCATCCGTAAGATCGATACGTCCGGGCACATTACGACGGTCGCCGGCGACGGCAACCCCGGCTACGGCGGAGACGGCGGACCGGCCACCAGTGCGAGTCTCTTCTACCCATCAAGCGTTGCGATAGACGGTGATGGCAACCTCTACGTTGCCGATTCCTGGAACAACCGTATTCGCAAGGTCTCCGCGTCGGGAGACATCAGCACGCTGGCCGGCAACGGCCGCCTGCGCTATTCGGGCGACGGGGGCCCGGCCACGTCGGCGGACTTGAACCTTCCAAACGACGTGGCCGCAGACTCCGCCGGCAACGTCTACATTGCCGACTACGCCAACAACCGCGTCCGCAAAGTGAACACCGGCGGCACGATCAGCACCGTGGCCGGCAACGGCGCGCCGGGCTACGAGGGCGACGGCGGCTTCGCTACCAACGCGCGGCTCTACTATCCGTCGGGCCTGGCCACAGGAACCGGGGGCGTTCTCTACATAGCCGACGCCGCCAACAGCCGCGTCCGGAAGGTGGACGCCGCGGGCATCATTACGACTGTTGCCGGCGATGGAACGCCGGGCTACTCGGGCGAC
>JBEKXP010000180.1:0-6276 GCA_049511815.1 Dehalococcoidia bacterium | reverse complement strand
GATGACGCCCCATTCGCGCAGCCGCTGCTCGAACAGGACGATGGGATCGCGCGCGCGCCACTGCTGGACTTCCTCCTTCGTCCGGTAAAACTCCGGGTCGGCCATGGAGTGCCCGCGAAAGCGGTAGGTCACCGATTCGACGAAGTACGGCCCCTTCCCTTCGCGCGCGTGTCGGGCCGCCTTCCGGACCACGTCGCGGACCGCCAGCACGTCCATGCCGTCGACCTTCTCGGCCGCGATGTTGTAGGCGCAGGCGCGGCGGTAGACCTCGCTCTCGGCGGAGACGCGGCTGATCTGCGTCCCCATGCCGTAAAAGTTGTTCTCGCAGAGGAAGACGACGGGCAGCGACCAGACGGAGGCCAGGTTGAGCGATTCGTGGAACTCCCCCTGGTTCACGGCGCCGTCGCCGAAGACACAGAGGACGATGCGGCTGTTCTTCAGGTGCTTGCTCGCGAAGGCGAGGCCGCATGACACCGGCAGGTGCCCGCCGACTATCGCGTAGCCCCCCATGAAGTGTCTCGAGACGTCGAAAAGGTGCATCGAGCCGCCGCGGCCTTTGCTCACGCCGGTCACGCGTCCGAAGAGCTCCGCCATGACTGCTTTTGGGTCGAGGCCGCGGGCGAGCGCCTGGCCGTGGTCGCGGTAGTGGCTCACGACATAGTCGTCGGAGGCGACGGCCGCAATGGCGCCGACGCCGGTCGCCTCCTGGCCGATGTACAGGTGAAGGAAGCCGGCGATGCGCCCGCGCGCGTACATCTCCGCCGACTTCTCCTCGAAGCGGCGGATTAGCATCATCTGCCGCAGCAACTCGACGAGCTCTTCCGGCGAGCCGGCCTGCTCTTTCGTCAACGCTTTCGCTGTTGTCATATCGTTTCCCCCCTCGAGGGCGCGGCCCAGAAGTGGATGGCCTTGCCCCCGGCCGCAAGCGCGGCCTCTTTCACCGCCTCAGACAGAGTCGGGTGCGCATGCACCGTGCGCGTCAGGTCGTCCAGAGTGCTCTCCATGGCCAGCGCGAGCGCCGCTTCGGCGATGAGATCGGTGGCGTCGGCGCCGATGATGTGAACGCCCAGCACCTCGCCGTAGTCGGCTTCCGCAACCACCTTGACGAAGCCGTCCATCTCCGCGGCGGCCATCGCCTTGCCGTTGGCGCGGAACGGGAAGCGACCCGTCTTCACCTGATAGCCACGCTCGCGCGCCTGGGACTCCGTCAGCCCGCAGGACGCCACCTGCGGCTGGCAGTAGGTGCAGCGCGGCATCTTGACGTAGTCGGGCTTCGGTGGCTCCAGGCCGGCCATGTCCTCGACGGCGATGATGCCCTGGTCAGAGGCGACGTGCGCCAGCATGAGCTTGCCGGTAACGTCGCCGATAGCGTAGACGCCGGGGACGTTCGTCTTCATCCGATCGTCGACCTGAATGAAGCCGCGCTCCGTCTTGATGCCCAGCGCCTCGATCCCCACGCCGTCGCTCTTGCCGCCGAATCCGACCGCGATCAGCACCTTGTCAGCGTTCACTTCCCGCGGCTCGCCGGCGACGCTCACGGAGAGCCGCGCCCTTCCGCCCTCAACCCGCAGCTCCTTCACCTCAGCCCGTGTCATGAACTCGATGCCCTGCTGCTTGAAGGAGCGCTCGAGCTGGCGGGAAACGTCCTCATCCTCCAGCGGCAGCAGGCGGTCAAGCAGCTCGATGATCATCACGCGCGCGCCGTAGCTGGCGTAGAGATAGGCAAACTCGACGCCAATGGGCCCGCCGCCGACGATGGCGATGCTCTCCGGGACCTGCCGCAGCTCCAGCGCCTCGCGGCTCGTCATCACGGTCGAGCCGTCGACCGCCACGCCCGGCAGCGTCCGCGCGAAGCCGCCGCTGGCGATGATGACGTTCTTCGCCTGCACCAGGTCGCCGGACGGCTCGACGGCGACTTCGCCTGCGCTCTTGAGCGTTCCGGCGCCTTTGACGACGTCCACCTTGTTCTTCTGAAGCAGGAACTCCACGCCGCTGACCATGCGGTCGACGACCTGGCGGCTGCGGTCAATGGCGGCGGCAAAGTCAAAGCGCGGATTGTCGCAGGCGATGCCGAACTCCTGCCCGCGCTGGACGAGGCGGACGATCTCGGCATTCGAGAGGAGCGCCTTAGAAGGGATGCAGCCCCAGTTCAGGCACACGCCGCCGACGCGATCTTTTTCGATGAGGACGGTCTTGAGGCCAAGCTGACCGGCGCGGATCGCGGCGACGTAGCCACCCGGCCCGCCGCCGACTGTCGCTACGTCGTACTCCGCCATGAGGTTCCTTCCCTGGAGCGATCAACTAAGAGACGCTCGGTGGCGCTGCCGCTTCTGCAAGAGCCACGTCCACTTTCCCACCCACCCGCCCACATGCGCCTTCCTGGAATCGGGATATTCGTCGAACCGTCCCGCGTTCAGCCATCGTCATGGCTTGATCATGATGAGCAGCATCTTGAAGCGGGTCAGCGCCTTGAGGGCATGGGGCTCGTTGGCCGGCATCACGATCATCTCGCCGGCGTGCAGCCGCGACGGCTGGCCAGAGATCGCCACCTCCACTTCGCCGTCGAGCACGTAGAGCATGGCATCGAGCGGCGACGTATGCTCCGTCAACCCTTCGCCCGCGTCGAAGGCGAAAAGCGTCACATTACCCCCGTCCCCTTTCACTAGCTGACGGCTCACCACCGAGCCCTCCTGGTAGTCGATGAGCTCTGCCGTTCGCCCGGCATGCGGGCCGCGGTCCTGTCCTGTCACGTCTCGCTCCTTCCGCTCAGGAAGTGCGCTCGAGCTGGTAGACCGTCTTATCGAAGCTGAGCGCCACGATCTCGCCGCTCGGAAGCACGCCGAACGATTCGATAGAATGGCCGGGGTTCGCCAGCAGCACCGGCGCGCTGTTCGACGTCGTATCCAGCGCCCACACCCGGCCGCTGCAGTAGTCGCCGTAGACGAACCAGCCCTGAAGCTCCGGCATCGCGGCGCCGCGGTAGACGTAGCCGCCGATAGTCGCGCAGCCAACGTCGTGGCCGTAGACAGCGCGGGGAAGCGTCAGCCCCGTCTCGTCGCAGTTCGGCGTCCGGTAGCACTCCAGGCCTTCCATGATGCTCCAGCCGTAGTTGCCGCCGGCCGTTATGCGGTCGACCTCCTCCCACTTGTCCTGGCCAACGTCGCCGGCCCACAGATCGCCGGTCGCGGAGTCGAAGCTGAAGCGCCAGGGGTTGCGCAGACCGTAGGCGTACTTCTCCGGCAGAGCGCCGGGAACCGAGAGGAACGGGTTGTCCGGCGGAACGGTGTATCCGTCGCCGGAGACGTCGAGGCGGAGGATCGATGACAGGAGCGTATCGAGCTTCTGGCCGTTCTGCTGCGGATCGCCCTCCGACCCGCCGTCGCCGAGGCCCCAGTATAGGTCGCCGTCCGGGCCGAACGCCAGTTGTCCGCCTTTGTGATTGTCGAACGGCTCCGGCACCTCCAGGATGACCCGCTCGCTCCCAATGTCCATCGCGCCGCCGCTGACGTTGAATCGCGCGAGCACGTCCCGCGTTGGATTGCCTGCGACGTAGTCGATGAACACGCGTCCGTCCGACTCAAAGTGCGGCGAGAAGGCGAGGCCAAGCAGCCCTTCCTCCGTGCCGGGGTTGGCGATGATGAGGCTCGACACGTCCCCGAAGACGGCCGGCGAAGCGCTGCCGTCGAGAGCGATCCTATAGATGACGCCGCCTTGCGTCACCACCACCGCCTCGTTTGGACTCCCGGGGATCGTTTGGAAGCTGAGCATCTTGTCGAAGTTGGCCTGCGGCAGCGTCGGGACGAGACGGTAGCCGTTCGCCGCGGGCGTGTTTGCCGGCGGAACGGCGGTCGGCGTCGCGGGCGAAGACGTGGGCGCCTGTGTCGATGTCGGTGTCGCCGTCGTTGGAGCGCCGGCAACGCATGCGGACGAAAGCAGCGCCGCGAAGGCCGCTACGGCTACAGCGATTCCGGCTCTTGTCGGAGGCACCTCAAGCGTCCCTTTCGGACCGGGTGACCGCGAGCAACATCTTGTCGCCCCGCTCAAAAGGAGATGCTACACAGGCGAAATGAAGCAGCCGTGAAGCGATGGCACGGCCGCGTGCAGGAGATGTGATTTATCGGGCTTCCAGAAGGCGGAGCGGACTGCTATTCTTCTAGGGCCGAGACCATCTCGAATGCTAGGGAGGTACGACGCATGCAAAGTGAAGGCACGTTCAAAGGCGCCGGCGGAATCGACCTGTATTGCCGGTGCTGGAAACCCGACGGCAAGCCGAGGGCTGCGGTGGCAATCGTCCACGGCGTTCGCGAGCACAGCGGCCGCTACGCAGCCATGGCGGACGACCTCACGCCGCACGGTTACGCCGTCTACTGCTTCGACCACCGCGGTCACGGCCGCTCCCCCGGGCAGCGCGGCCACATCAACGCCTGGCACGAATACCGCGACGACACGGACGCCTTCGTGGCACAGGTCCGCCAGGACGCGCCCGACCTGCCGCTTTTCCTTTTCGGACACAGCATGGGAGCGCTCATCGAGTTGGACTACCTCCTCTTCCACCAAGACGCGTTTCGCGGGGCGATCATCAGTGGCGCGCCCCTGGAGCCCATCGACGCGACCAAGCCGGTGCAGCTCGCCATCGCGCGCGTGCTGTCCCGCGTACGGCCGACGCTGTCGACCACCTGGAAGTTCGGCGGCGCGGGGGTGTCCCGCGACCCCGCCGTCGTGCAGGCGTACGATACCGACCCGCTGGTGAACAATCAGTCGAGCCTGCGCTGGGGAATGGAGTTTCTCTCGGCCATAGACCGCGTGAAGTCGCGCGCGGCGGACGTGAAGCTTCCCGTTCTCATGCTGCACGGCGGCGACGACCGGATTGTCTCGCCCAACGGGTCGCGGCGCTTCTTCGAGCGGATAAGCTCAACGGATAAGGAGTTGAAGGTCTACCCCGACCGCTTCCACGAGGCGCATAATGATTTCGGGCGAGAGGAAGTGCTGGCGGATATCGTGCGCTGGCTCGACGCGCATCTCTGAAGCGACGCCGCGGAGGCGGCCGTCACTGGCCGTTGGAAGAAGCCGTCCCTATCGCGACAAGCGAGATGTCGCCGAACTCCTCCTCCTGCTGGCCCCAGACGCGACCTTCTTTGATCAGCTCCAGCACAGCGAGGAAGGAAACGATGACTTCGATGCGCGAGCGGCAAGCCAGCACCAGCCGCCGGAAGCTCACCTGCCCCGTCTCCTGCAGCGCCGACTCGATCTCCCGCACCTTCTCCTTCACCGAGACAATGTCGCGCGGGATCGCCGCCACCGGCTCCGACGGCTGACGCGTCATGGCGTCGCGGAACAGCGCCATCAGCTTGTCCAGCGTCACCTTGTCGAGTCCGGCGGGAAGCGGAACGTCCGGCGGCGGCGCATTCCGTCGATAGGCGCGCAGCCCCGCGTCTTCGATCTCCCGCAGCGCCAGCGCCACGTCCTTGAAGCGCTTGTATTCCTGCAGCATCTCCGTCAGCTCGCGGCCCACGGCCTCCTCCTCCGCCTGCTCCGCCTCCGTCGGCGGACGCGGCAGGAGCGCGCGCGACTTCAGGTAGATTAGCTTGGCGCCGATGGAGACGAAGTCGGAGAGGGCGTCCAGGTTTATCTGCTCCCAGGAGTGCAGTTGCGCCAGGTACTGGTCCGTGACCTGGACGAGCGAGACGGTAGTTATGTCGAGCTCATCCTTCTCGATCAGGTGGAGGAGGAGATCGAGAGGGCCTTCGAAGTAGGGCAGCTTGAGCTCATACATGGCGCTGAGGGCCCCGGACGATTCTGCCGCCGAGGCCCTCATTCTCCCGTATTGCATGATTACACGCGAGCCAGCGGCCGCCGCACCGCTTCGCTCAGCGTCCGAACGCCGTCCATCAAGTGCGCGAAGTTCTCGAAATTGAGGCTCTGGGCGCCGTCGGAAAGAGCCTTGTCCGGATCGGGATGGATCTCGACCATCAGACCGTCCGCGCCCGCGGCAACCGACGCCAGCGACATCGGCTCCACCAGGTACCAACGCCCCGTCCCGTGGCTCGGGTCGGCGATAACCGGCAGGTGGCTCAGTCGCTTCGCCAGCGGTATCGCCGCGACGTCGAGCGTAAACCGCGTGCCCGTCTCGAAAGTTCGGATGCCGCGCTCGCAGAGAATCACCTGCTGGTTGCCGCGCGCCAGGACGTACTCCGCGCAGAGCAGCCACTCCTCGACGGAGCAGGCCATGCCGCGCTTCAAAAGCACCGGCTTGTTGCAGTTGCCCACCTCGTCCAG
>JBEKXP010000179.1:0-3962 GCA_049511815.1 Dehalococcoidia bacterium | reverse complement strand
GATTGTAGCATAGGCAAAGGACGAAATCTCCTCCACGGCAAGTTGCCAAGGACCGTTTGACAGGCCCGACGCGCAGTCGCTAGCATGAGCTTGTCACCGACCGCAGGGAAAGCGAACTCGCGTGCCGCAACTGCTCATCGCCACCAACAACGCCGGCAAGCTGGGCGAATACGGCGCCCTCCTCCGAGGATGCGGCTGGCAACTGGTCAGTCCCGCCGAGATCGGGCTCGTCCTGTCCGTTGAAGAGACCGGCGTCGACTACGCGACCAACGCTCGCCTGAAGGCCGAAGCCTTTGCGGCCACCGGCCACCTTCTGACGCTCGCCGACGACTCCGGCCTCGAAGTCGAGGCGCTGGGCGGGCGGCCCGGTCCCCTTTCTGCTCGCTACGCCGGGCCCGAGCAGACCGACGCGGAGGGCGTGGAGCTCGTCCTGGCGCAGATGAGGGGCGTGCCGCCGGAGAAGCGAGGCGCCCGCTTCCGCTGCTTCATCGCTCTCGCGACGCCTGACCACTTGGTCGGCCTCTTCGAAGGCGAATGTCGGGGCGTCATCACGGAAGCGCCGCGCGGCCACCGCGGCTTCGGCTACGACCCTATCTTCTATCTGCCGCAGCTCGGCCGGACGATGGCGGAGTTGACGCCCGACGAGAAGAACGCTATCAGTCATCGCGCCGACGCCGCCCGCAAGGCCTGCGGCGCCCTCAGGGAGATGCTGCGTGAGACCGCGAGAAGCTCCTGAGCCAGCGGCGCCTCTGGACACCTGCGGCCGCCGCATCGACTACCTGCGTATCTCCGTCACGGACCGCTGCAACCTCCGATGCGTCTACTGCATGCCGCCGGAGGGGATCGACCTCGTTCCCATGGCCGAGATCCTCACCTACGAGGAGATCGGCGAGGTCGCGCGCGTGGCCGTCTCGATGGGCCTGCGGCGGCTGCGACTCACCGGCGGCGAGCCCCTGGCGCGAAAAGGACTTGTCGACCTCGTCGCGCTGCTCAGCGCCCTGCCGGGCGTCGAAGAGGTCGCTCTCAGCACCAACGGCGTCGCCCTCGCCCGCAGCGCCGAAGCGCTTGCGAAGGCGGGCCTCGGCCGCGTCAACGTCAGCCTCGACACACTGCGGCCGGAGCGCTTCGAGCGGATCAGTCGCGGCGGCCGCCTGCGCGAGGTTTTCGACGGCATCGCCGCCGCAACCGAGGCCGGCCTGCGACCGCTCAAGCTCAACACCGTAGTCATGCGGGGCGTCAACGACGACGAGGTGCTGGACTTCGCCCGGTCCACGCTGGAAAGCGCCTGGCACGTGCGCTTCATCGAGCTGATGCCCTTCGTGGCGCTGGAGAACAGCGGCCAGCAGCCGGCGCCGGGCGCGGCGTTCGTGTCCAATGAGTCGGTCCGGGACGAGATCGAGCGCGCGTTTGGCCCGTTGCAGCCGGAGAGCGCCAACGGCAACGGACCGGCGGCCTGCTACCGTCTAGCGGGGGCGAACGGGAAGATCGGCTTCATCAGCCCCCTCAGCGACAAGGGCTTCTGCACTCGCTGCAATCGAATGCGGCTGACGGCGACCGGCAAGCTGCGCCCCTGCCTGCTGACCGACCACGAGATCGACCTGCGCGCGGCCCTGCGCGGCGGCGAGGGCGAGGCGGGAATCCGACGCGGCATTCTGGCGGCGCTGGCGAGCAAGCCGGACGCGCATCACCTGGGCGAGGGGAACCGGCCGCGACAACGGCGGATGGTCCAGATCGGAGGCTAAGGGAGAGATGGCCAAGCTGAGCCACGTCGACGAGTCAGGTCGCGCGCGCATGGTGGACGTCAGCGGCAAGCCCGAGACGGTGCGAGAGGCCGTCGCAACGGGCACGGTGCGCATGAAGCCGGAGACGCTCGCCCTCATCCAGTCGGGCGGCCTCCCCAAGGGCGATGTCATCGCCGTGGCGCAGCTCGCCGGCGTCATGGCGACCAAGCGCACCAGCGACCTCATTCCGATGTGCCACCCCCTCCTCCTCGACAACGTCGACGTCCGGATTCGACCCGACGAGGCGCAGAGCAGGCTGGATATCACCGCCACGGTCCGCAGCACGGGGAAGACCGGCGTGGAGATGGAAGCGCTTACCGCCGTCGTCGTTGCCGCCCTCACCGTCTACGATATGTGCAAGGCGGTAGAGCGCGGCATCAGTATCGAAGGCGTGCGATTGCTAAAGAAATCGGGCGGCAAGAGCGGCGACATCGCCCTCTCCTAGCCACCCGATATGTTCGCTATCTCTTTCGCTCGCTACTGGGCCAGCGAATCTTCAATCGCTTGCTTGAACGTGAACATTCCGTCAACGTAGCCGGACACGCTGCTGTCGTAGGGATAGGCGCCGCTGACGAACCTGCCGTTGATGAAGAACGAAGGCGTACCAAAGCTGGACACGCCTGCCTGCGACAACGCGTCCGACATCGCCTTCTGATCAGCGGCGACTTTGGCCTGATCGGCGCCGGAATCCAGGCAGGAGTTGAAGGCGTTTGTATCCAGGTTCAAGCTGGCCGCATACTGCTTTATTTGCGCTACTACCTGGTTCACCCCGTTCGTGGCGTCCGCCGACACTATTCCCCCCAACGCCGTCTGGTTCTGGAAGAGCAAGTCATGGAGTTGCCAGAAGGCGCCCTGGTCGTTTGCGCATTCACCGGCTTCGGCGGCTTTCTCGGCGTACGGGTGCATGCTTGCCGGCAGAGGGTAGTCCCGGAAGACGAACTGCACCTGGTTTCCGTAGTCCTTCAGGATCGACGGCAGTGTCTGGGTAACGAACCTATCGCAGTACGGGCACTCGAAGTCGGAGAACTCGACAATCGTCACCTTGGCGGTACTCGGGCCCTTCGCCGGTTTGTTTCCGACGTCCATCGTGACCGGCTGTGAATCCATGAACGCCTGCTCCGTCAAATAGGACGGCGTCGGGTCCGCTGCGGGCGTCGGCTGCCCCCCCACTACCTGCGTGCCGCCTCCGCCCGACGAGCCGGAGCCGAAGATCGGCCAGGCGTGGTTGACCCCTGCGGCGCCGGCGACTACGACAATCGCCGCCGTTATCCCAACGATGAACTGCATGACGAGCGGCGGCAATCCGGCTCCGCCGGTCGGTATTCGCGATGGCATTTTCTTCGCCGCTTCTTGCGGCTCTTCGACCTGCAGGGATTCTTGCGTTTCCGGTTCTTGCGTCACGTGCAGCCTCCATTAGCGCAGAAACCGGCTTCCGATCGCCGGTCCCTGTCGAGCATCGAGCTTCATCAACTTTACAGAAGCTCTTGCGGGCTTGTCAAGGAAAGATGAAGAGGCAGCCGACGAAATCTGAAAAAACGCCTTCCAGGCCGAGCGGAGGCGTCGGAGACCCACGCGGCTTGCCGGGCAACTCGTCGAAGCTACTTCCCCGACCGGAGCTGCCCGACGGCGATGGGATGCGTCAGATCCGTGGACGCGTACAGCTCGAAGCGCTGCGGCTTCACAAGGAAGGTCGGTCCGGCGCCCAGCTTGGCGTACAGGGTCGCCCGCACCTTACCTCTTGCGTCGACACCTATCATGGGCTGGTAGTGGTTCACGTCCCGGAACGTCGCCCAGCACTGGTCGGCAAGGGTACCGGCGGCTCCGTTCAGGGTCGGTCCGCACACCTTCAAGACCACCTGCGAACGAGGCTTCGCCCCGTTGACCAAAAGGGCGATCGGGCTCGTCTCCGATGCCTGGGTCCACAGGACCGTGCCGCTCACGTTGAGTTTGCCGGTGGAATGCAGTTGCGTCTGCATCATCGCCGCGCCGGCTGTAGCGACCGACGCCAGGATGACGCACATACCCACCGTCGCCGCGATGATGATCTTTCGCATCTCTTGCCTCCTTGACTTCGAGCAGCTTTCCGGTCATCCTTCGCCCCGGCGACAACGCTTGGCATCAGAATTAACTTCGCAGCCGACGCGCCGGCATAAGGACACTCGAAGAATAGGCGCTGGCCGT
>JBEKXP010000178.1:0-4051 GCA_049511815.1 Dehalococcoidia bacterium | reverse complement strand
ACGCCGTCCGTCGGATCATTGGCGAAGGTCTGACGCCGGACCGGGTGGACGAGGACGCCATTTCATCCCACCTGTACACGGCGGGCATGCCGGACCCCGATCTCGTCATCCGCACCGCCGGCGAGATGCGGCTATCCAACTTCCTCATCTGGCAGGCCGCCTACGCCGAGTACTACTCGACGCCGACGTACTGGCCGGACTTCGGGCCGGAGCAACTGGAAGAAGCGCTGCAGGCCTACGCGCGACGGGAGCGTCGCTTCGGCGGGCTGGGCGCCGACTGACGGGAAGACTGATGCGCAGACCGAGGCAGGACGCCGGACGAGGAAGTAGCAGCCTGGAGCTGCGCGTCGCCAGCTCGGCCGTCGGCATCCCGCTCATCATTCTGTTCGTCTGGGCAGGCGCCCGCTGGTACACCGGCGCTATCGCCGCGCTGCTTGTCGCAGCGACGCTGGAGTTCCAGGCGGCGCGCGGCGCCCGGCTCGACAGCCTGGCGCTCATGGGCGCTGCGCTCTCCGGGAGCCTGGCGGTGGCCGCGCATGCCGGCTACAACTGGCTCGTCTGGGTGATGACGGGCGTCGTCGTGCTGCCGCTGCTGTTGTCGATGACCGCTTATCCCGTCCAGGACGCCTTCTCCGAGTGGCTGTGGACCGTCGGCGGCGTGCTGTACCTGGGCTGGCTCGGCTGCCACCTCGTGCTGCTCCGCGACGTCGGCGACGGGCGCGACTGGGTCTTCCTGGCACTCTTCGGCACCTTTGCCACCGATACTTCCGCCTACTTCGTCGGCAGGGCCGTCGGGCGGACGCCGCTGGCGCCGGCGATAAGCCCGGGCAAGACGGTGGAGGGCGCGGCCGGCGGCTTCGCCTTCGGCGTGGGCGCGGTGCTGCTGTTCAACTATGCGCTCGGCCTGCGCGTCGAGGCGTCGGACATCATCCCTCTCGCCTTGCTGCTGCCGTTGGTCGCGCAGCTCGGCGACCTTATCGAGTCGAAGCTGAAGCGCGGCATGCAGGTCAAGGACGCCAGCAGTCTCATCCCCGGCCACGGCGGGCTGATGGACCGCTTCGACAGCGTGCTCCTCGTAACCGTGGTGGTATACTACTACTTGAAGTGGGTGATTCTGTAAGCCGCATCGCCGTCCTCGGTTCCACCGGGTCCATCGGTCGCCAGACGCTCGACGTAGTACGCGGACTTCGGGAGCGATTCCGCGTCGTCGGGCTGTGCGCCGGCCGCAACGTCACCCTCCTCGAAGAGCAGGCGCGCGAGTTCGCGCCGCGACTGGTTTGTTGCGACGGAAACGGATCGACGGGCGCCAACGTTATACCTTTCGACGGTTTCAAGTGCGCTCCGATGGAAGCGATCGCCGCCGATCCGGAGGTCGATCTCGTCGTCATCGCCACTGCCGGCAAGGCGGGCCTCGTCCCGACGCTGAAGGCGCTGGAGGCGGGCAAGACCGTCGCCCTGGCGAACAAAGAAGTGCTCGTCATGGCGGGCCGGCTGGTGAAGGAAGCAGCCCGTCGCGGCCACGGCGAGATCCGGCCGATCGACAGCGAGCACAGCGCCATCTGGCAGGTGATGCGCGGCGAGAAGAACGCCAACATCCGGCGGCTGATTCTCACCGCATCGGGCGGGGCGCTTCGGGACAAGAGCGTCGAGGAGCTGCGCAACGTGACGCCGGAGCAGGCGCTCTCGCACCCGACGTGGCAGATGGGGCGGAAGGTGACAATCGACTCGGCGACGCTCCTCAACAAGGGGCTGGAGGCAATCGAAGCGCGCTGGCTCTTCGACGTGCCGCTGGACAGGATAGAGATAGTGCTGCACCGGGAAAGCATCGTCCACTCCGTCGTGGAGTTTTGCGACGGCTCGCTGAAGGCGCAACTGGGCACGCCGGACATGCGCGTTCCCATCCAGGTGGCGCTCTGCTATCCGGACCGGCCGCATCTGCCGTCCGTGGCGCGACTGGACCTGCGCCAGCTCGGTGAGCTGCACTTCGCGGAGCTCAAGCTCGACCGCTATCCATGCCTGTCGCTGGCGCTGGAGGCGGGACGTCGCGGCGGCACCTATCCGACGGTGCTCTCCGCCGCCGACGAGGTCGCCGTCGAAGGCTTCCTCAGCGGCAGGATCGGCTTCACACGGATTCCGGAGATCATCGATGAGACGCTGAACGCGCACGAAGGCGGCTCCGACGAAAGCCTGGACGAGATCCTGGCCGCCGATGCCTGGGCACGCCAGTATGCCGAAACTCTTCTAGGAACGCAAGCATGAACACTGTCGTACTGCACTCCCTGCTGCCTTTCTTCGGTATAATCGTCGTCCTCGTGCTCGTCCACGAGTCTGGGCACTTCATCGCGGCGAAGCTGTCCCACGTGCGAGTGCTGGAGTTCGGGGTCGGATTTCCGCCGCGCATCGCCGCCTTCAAGTTCCACGACACGGAATACTCGCTGAACGCGTTGCCACTGGGGGGCTTCGTGCGTATGGTCGGCGAAGAGGACCCGACGGAGCCGGGCTCTCTCGCCTCGAGGCCAAAGCGCCTGCGACTTTTCGTGCTCTCAGCGGGCGCCCTCTCCAACTTCCTGTTCGCCATCGTGCTTTTCAGCGCCAGCTTCATCATCCCGCACGAGGTGTCGATTGGACGCGCCATGATAACGGATGTCATGCCAGGCTCACCTGCGCAGGCGGCAGGTCTGCAGACCGGCGACATTATCTACAATGTCGACGGGCGCAACGTCCAGAACGTCTCCGACGCCAGCTACGACATCCGTCTCCACCTGGGCGAGACGCTGAAGATGACGGTGAAGCGCGGCACTGAGTTGGTCGACGTGAACGTCAAGGCGCGCTGGGCGCCGCCGTCCAACCAAGGGCCAACCGGCATCACCATCGCCTCCCAGTATCCGTTCACCGAGACGCAGTCGTATGCGCCCTTGACGGCGCTTCGCCTCGGCTGGCGTGAGACGTTCGATTCCTTGCAGCTTGCCCGCAACGAGGTGATCTCGTGGGTGAAAGGCGCGACGGCGCCGCAGGTCACCGGCCCGGTCGGAATCGTCCAGGCGACGGGCGAGGTCGTCAAGGAGGCGGGCTGGAAGTCGCTGATCGAGTTCATGGGGCTAATCAGCATCAACCTGGCGGTCGTCAACATCCTGCCGTTCCCCTTCCTGGACGGCGGACGCATCGTCTTCGTCCTCGTTGAGGTTTTGCGACGGGGCCGGCGCATCGCCCCGCAGAAAGAAGCGCTAGTGCACCTGGCCGGGCTGGCGGTGATCATGACGTTCGTGGTAGTGGTGAGCTACTTCGATATCGCCCGCATCATCCACGGCCAAAGCATCTTCCGATGACCCGTCGCCGAAAGTCGAAGCCCCTGCAGATCGGCGCCGTGACCGTCGGCGGCGACGCGCCCATCGTCGTCCAGTCGATGGCGAACACGAAGACGGCCGACGTGCAGGCGACGCTGCGCCAGATTCAAGCGCTGGCGGAGCTCGGCTGCGAGATCGCCCGCCTGGCCGTGCCGGACCGGACCGCCGCTGACGCCCTGCCGGAGATCGTCGCTCACAGTCCGCTGCCGGTCGTCGCCGACATTCATTTCGACCACCGTCTGGCGCTCGCCGCGCTGGCCGCCGGCGTGCACGGCCTGCGCCTCAACCCCGGCAACATCCGCGACGCCGACAAGGTGCGCGAGGTGGTGCGCGAGGCGAAAGCAAGGCAGACGCCGATCCGCATCGGCGTGAACGCGGGCAGCTTGCCACCGCTGCCGCTGCTGGCGGAAGGCGAGCCGCCGCCGCCGACCTGGCAGCGCATGGTCGACGCGGCGCTCTGGGAGATCGGCATCCTAGAAGACATGGGCTTCGACCTCATCAAGGTCTCGCTGAAGGCGTTCGACGTGCCGACGATGCTGCAGGCCTACCGAACGCTTGCGAAGCGCGTGCCCTACCCGCTGCACCTGGGCGTCACTGAGTCCGGCACGCCGCGCTCCGGCTCGGTGCGCAGCGCCATCGGCATTGGCGTACTGCTGTCGGAAGGCATCGGCGACACGATCCGCGTCTCCCTTTCCGCCGACCCGACG
>JBEKXP010000177.1:0-4096 GCA_049511815.1 Dehalococcoidia bacterium | reverse complement strand
GGCAGGATGATGGAGGCGTTTCGGAGTACTGCGGTTTGAAACCCACAGCTTCCTCCCCACCATACGGCCCTACACGAAGCGGCAGAAGTGCGCCACGGCGCTGCGTGCGTCTGTGCAAGTGGACGGCGGTACGCTACAATGACGCTAGAGACGTGGAACACCGCGTCCCGGCACGGGTGCTGAGTCGAAGAGGGGAGGCAGGAAGCCTTGTGTGGCATCATCGGCTATGTCGGCCCGCGAGAAGCGGGTCCCCTGTTGCTGGAGGGGCTGCGCCGGCTGGAGTATCGCGGCTACGATAGCGCCGGCATCGCGGTCATCGACAGCGACGGCGCGCCCTGCATCGTCAAGTCCACCGGCAAGCTGGAAAGCCTGGTCGCCTGCCTGGAAGGCCGCTTCCCAGCGGGGTCGATCGGCATCGGTCACACTCGCTGGGCGACGCACGGCCGCCCCAGCGACACGAACGCTCATCCCCACTGCGACTGCGACGGCGACGTCGTGGTCATCCACAACGGTATCGTCGAAAACTACAGCGCGCTCAGGCAGCAACTGCGAGCGCAGGGGCACGTTTTCAAGTCGGATACGGACACCGAGGTCATCCCCCACCTTATCGAAGCGGAGCTGGCGCAGGGCCGGCCGCTCGTGGAAGCGGTGCGGCGGACGATCGCTCAACTCGACGGGGCGCACGCTATCCTGGCGATTGCCGCCTGCCAGCCGGACACGGTGGTGGCGGCGCGAATCGGCAATGCGGGCGGCGTCGTCGTCGGCTACGGCGACGGCGAGATGTTCCTCTCCAGCGACCTGCCGGCGCTCCTGCCGCACACGCGCCAGGTGGTGTTCCTAGACGACGGCGACGTGGTGGCGGTCGAGCGGTGCGGCGCGACCTACTGGCACGGCGAAGAGGAGGGCCAGCAGCGCACACCGCAGTCGGTGCCTTTCGACCCGATGGCAGCGGCGAAGGGCGGCTATAAGCATTTCATGCTGAAGGAGATCATGGAGCAGCCGGAGGCGGTGCTGGACACGATCCGCGGCCGCATCCAGTTCGCGCCGCTGCGGCTGGAGCTCGAGGACATGCCGCCGCCCGAGGCGCTGGCACGGATCGAGCGCGTGGTGCTGGTGGCGATGGGCACGAGCCTGCACGCGGCGATGGTCGGGAGGCACTACATCGAGCAGATCGCGGGGCTGCCGGCCGAGGTGGACAATGCATCGGAGTTCCGCTACCGGCGGCCGATCATCGGGCCGGAGACGCTGCTGATATCGGTCGCCCAGTCCGGTGAGACCGTCGACACGCTGGAGGCGATGGCGGAGGCGAAGGCAAAGGGCGCGCTGGAGATCACGGTCTGCAACACGCCGGGCAGCCAGGCCACACGCGTCGCTGACGGCGTCGTCTACACGCGCTGCGGGCTGGAGATCGGCGTCGCCAGCACGAAGACGCTGCTGGGGTCGATTGTCGCGCTTTACATGCTAGCCTGCCACCTTGGGCAGCAGCGCGGCCACGTGAGCGACGAGCAGCTCGGCGATTATCTGACGCCGCTGGCGCACATGCCGCAGCTAATCGGCAAGGTCGTGGGGCAGGCGGAGCAGTTCGAGGCGCTGGCGCGCACCTTCTTCCGTCGCCAGGACTTCCTCTATCTGGGACGGGGCATCCAATACCCGATAGCCTTGGAGGGCGCCCTCAAGCTCAAGGAGGTGAGCTACATCCACGCCGAGGGGTACCCGGCGGGGGAGATGAAGCACGGGCCTATCGCCCTGATCGACCAGGAGATGCCGGTAGTAACGATCGTCGTGCGGGACGAGCTGCGCGACAAGATGATCTCGAACCTGGAGCAGGTGAAGGCGCGGGAAGGCATCGTGATAGCTGTGGCGAACGAAGGGGACGAGGAGATCGCAAAGCTGGCGGACCACGCCGTCTACCTGCCGGAGACAACGCCTCTGCTGATGCCGCTGCTCACGGCGATACCGCTGCAGATGCTTGCCTACCACATCGCCGTGCACCGGGGCTGTGACGTGGACCAGCCACGCCACCTGGCGAAAACCGTCACGGTCGAATAGGGTTTCTCCCAGGAGGACTCCGCCTATTGCTCTTATTTCCTTTCGCCCGATAATATACTGTCTCCATTTGGGGAGAACCCCGTATTCCGTCAGAGTGATGGCGCGGCGGGACCGGCGCCAACCCCACAGCAAGGGAGGCTGGACAAATGACAATGACCAAGGAACGAGACGTTGTCGCTTTTGAAGAGGTGGGAAGAGGCGATATCCCCCTGGTCGGAGGCAAGGGCGCGAATTTGGGCGAGATGCTCCGGGCCGGGATTCCGGTCCCGAGCGGCTTCATCGTGACGGCCGACGCGTACGGCCGTTTTGTAGAGCAATCAGGGCTCCGGCCCAAGATCGAAGCGATCCTCAACCGTCTCAATGTCCAGGACAGCAACGCGCTGCAACAGGCCTCGCGCGACATCGAGAAGATGATCGTCGACACGCCCGTTCCCGCCGAGATGGCTGAGGAGATCAAGCGACGCTATCGCGAGATGGGCGAGCCGCCGGTCGCCGTTCGCAGCTCGGCGACGGCGGAGGACCTTCCGGAGGCGTCGTTCGCGGGGCAGCAGAGCACCTTTCTGAACGTTCTGGGCGGCGACAGAGTCGTGCAGGCGGTCAAGGAGTGCTGGGCGTCTCTGTTCGAGGCGCGGGCCATCTTCTACCGGTCGGAGAACGCCTTCGAGCACATGAAGGTCAAGATTGCCGTGCCGGTGCAGCGGATGGTGCAGTCGGAGCTCTCCGGCGTCATGTTTACCGTCGAGCCGGTCACCAGCGACCGCACGAAGATCACGGTGGAGGCGATCGTCGGCCTGGGCGAGGGCCTTGTTTCCGGCGAGATCAGCCCTGACCTGTACGTCGTCGACAAGGAGACGTTGCGGATCCTGGAGAAGCACGTCGCCACGCAGGAGCGTCAGCTCGCGCGGACGGCCGTTGGCGGAGGCAAAGGCATCGCCGACATCTCCTGGCAGGAGGTGCCGACTAACCTGCGATCCGCCCAGAAGCTCAGCGACGACGAGGTGCGCGAGGTGGCGCAGATCGGCAAGCGCATTGAGCAGCACTACGGCTTTCCGCAGGACATCGAGTGGGCGAAGGAGAAGGGCAAGTTCTACATCGTCCAGACGCGCCCGGTGACCACGCTGGTCGAGGCGCCCGCCGCGCCGGCGGAGGCCCTCGATGAGACCGTGCCGGTGCTGCTGACGGGCTCGGCGGCGAGTCCCGGAGCTGCCGCCGGCGAGGTGAAGATCATCCTCGACCCGAGCGAGATCGGCAGAGTGCGTGACGGCGACATTCTCGTCGCCGAGATGACCACGCCGGACTTCGTGCCGGCCATGAAGCGCGCCGTCGCTATCGTCACCGACCGGGGCGGGCGCACGGCCCACGCTGCCATCGTCAGCCGCGAGCTGGGCATACCCTGCGTCGTGGGCACAGGGGACGCGACGAAGAAGCTGAAGGACGGTCAGATCGTAACCGTCGATGGCGCGCACGGGGTGGTGTACGACGGTCGCGCGGCTGCGACGCTGGCTTACTACGAGAGGGAGAAGGCGGTGGCCATGGGGGCGGCGGTGAAGACCAAGACCCGCGTTTATGTCAACCTAGCGCAGCCCGACCTGGCGGACCGCGTAGCCGCCCGCAACGTCGACGGCGTAGGGCTGCTGCGCGCGGAGTTCATCGTCGCAGACATCGGCGAGCACCCGCGCTACGCGCTCGAACAGGGCCGCGGCGAGGAGTTCACGCAGAAGATGGCGAAGGGGCTGATGGCGTTCGCCGCCGCTTTCGACCCGCGCCCGGTCGTCTACCGGACAACCGACTTCAAGACGAACGAGTACGCCGGTTTGAAGGGCGGCGAGAAGTACGAGCAGTCGGAAGAGAACCCAATGATCGGCTATCGCGGCGCTTCCCGCTACATCCGCGACCGCGAGGTCTTCGAGCTGGAGATCGAGGCCGTCAAGCGGGTCCGGCAGCAGCACAAGAATCTGCACGTGATGATCCCGTTCTGCCGGACGCCGGAGGAGATGGCCGGTGTCAAGAAGCTGATGGAGGAGTTGGGGCTGAAGCAATCGCCGGA
>JBEKXP010000176.1:0-4126 GCA_049511815.1 Dehalococcoidia bacterium | reverse complement strand
ACGAGGATTCCGTCGTCGACGAGGAGGTGACGCGCCCGCCGCAGCGCCTCGTGTGGTTGGCGCAAGTGCTCCAAGACATCCAAGAAAGTGATGGTGTGGAATCCCTCGGGCGATGCGGAGTAATCCTCAAAGCGACTGCAGACCAGGCCCGGCACATGGCGCTCCCGGGTGGCGTAGGCGATGGCGGCGTCCGAAATGTCGATGCCGGCGGCGTCCCAGCCGTTCCGCTGCGCCTCCTCGACGAAATAGCCCAGTGCACAGCCGACATCCAGCAAGCGACGGCCCGGGCTGGCCTCGCTCAAGGCGGTGAGAAGACGCCTGTACTGCCTCAGGCGGAACTGCTTGTATCGGCCTTCGAAATGGCGGAAATAGGCGGCGTCGTACTCCTTCGCCAAGTCGGGCGCTTCGTATGCCGACAGCAGTGCGCCGCAGCTCAGACAGCGGTAGACATCGAACTCCTCGTCGGCGTAGACGGCCGTCAGAGCGTTGCTGCCACAGATTGAACAGTTCTTCATGTCGTCACCTCAACGAAACACTGGAGGGGAATACCGCTAGCATAGCCGTGTCCACGCGGAAGAGGGGCCAGCCCCCTTAGCGCGGCGAAGCTAGCTCTGGCCATCGAGTCGCTGATCTTAAGCATGGGACCTCTCCTGTGCGTCTGTCCGTCTTCCGATTCTAAAGACAAGCGCGCTGGCGGAGGCGCGGTGCCTGGGCGAAAGCACCCAGAGCCAGGCCGCCGCCAGCCACAGCAGACCGAGAAGGGTCCCTTGCAGCGCCAGGGAGACAAGCGAGGGATTGGTCGCGAGGCCAAGGCGCCAGAACGCCGCTGCAAGGGCGCCGGCCGGGATCATCACGGTCACGCCGGGCAGGGTTGCCTCACGCAAGAACCGCCGCGCGTCGATGTGCAGGACGCGACAGGCGTAGCCGACGATCAGTGCGGCGCTCAACGCGCCCTCGGTAACGAGTGTCCCCAGGACAACGCCGACGACTCCGATCACTTGCACCAGCGCGATGCTTAGCCCAAGGTTGGCGACGCCGCCGATAGTGTATGCCAGGGCAATCATTCGGGGGCGGCCGATGCTCAGGAGCAGGGTACCGCTTACGTGCACCGAGGAGTCTAGGGCCAGGATGCCCGCCAGAACCAGCATTGTGGGCGTGCCGACGAACTTTCCCTCTCCTGCCCAGACATCGATGACCGGCCTCCCATAGAGGGCAAGCAACAGGGCGGCGAAAGCCGCGGCGGCGAAAGTGAGCCGCACGGCGGACAGATACCACGGCCGGACGCCGCCCTTGCCGAGAACCTTGTGGCGGGCAGCGTAGACGGGGAAGAGCGTGTCGCCCCCACGGAACACCGCCAGAGTGAGGAAACTGTAGAGCTGGAAGGCGATTGTGTACAGACCAACCTTCTCGATGTCCAGGAAGTGGCCAATTACAAGAGCGTCGGTGTTGTAGGCGATCTGAATCCCGATGCCGGCAATGAACACCGGCCAGGTGTAGTGGAACGAATCGGCGATATGCGAAAACGACACGTGGCGCAGCCCCAGCCTGAGCTCCGGATAGGCCGTTCGCGCCAGCGTCATCAGCAGCACGAGCCAGACGAGCGTCGCGAGCGCCATCGAAACCGAAATGCCGACCAGGCCACCGCCCACGACGAGCGCCAGCACCACGAGCGCGACGCGAACGACCGTCGTGGCGATGGTGACGACGCTTGACAGGTCGAGCCGGTGGCTTCCCCACAAGATCCCGTTGAACAGGGCCAGCGGGAAGCGGAGGGACATCTCGATGAAGAGGAACACGAGGACCCACCTGGCAGCGTCGTGCATGGCCGGCGCTACGTTGAAGAAGGCGATGAACGGCCGGTATAGCGCGAAGCCGGCCAGCGTCATCAGGCCCGCCATCACGAGGTAGAAAGCGAAGACGGAGGAGAGGCGCCTGTTGGCGAAGTCGTGCAGCCCACATGCGCGGGATTCCGCCACCCACTTCATGACGCCGGGACGAAGGCCCAGGTCCAGCAGCTCGGCGTACATTGTCAGGGCGAGGACAGCCGCGTAGAGGCCGTAGCCTTCGGCGCCGACGCTGCGGGCGATCAGGGCGACGATGACCAGCCGCGACAGGGCAGACACGGCGCCGCCCACATAGTAGAAGGCGGCGTTCTTCAGCACGCCCTCCACGCTGCCCAGCAGACGGCTATCCGGCCTCTCTTCGGGTGCCGGTTCGACGATAGCTGTCATCTTCTGCCTTAGGCTGCTCGGAGCAAACGCTCTGCTTGAACGGCGGAATCCGCCACGCGGCGGGCGCCGGCGCCGGCCTCGCGCTGAGACCAACCGGCGATCGTCATGTATCTAAGCCCGGCTTCTTCTACGTCTTGCTTCTCCCAGATAGACCGGCCGTCCAGGACCAGATTGCCGCGCAGGCGGCGCCGCACCTCAGCGAGGTCCGCCAGGCGGAACTCCTGCCATTCTGTCAAAAGCACCAGCGCGTCCGCGCCCTCGAGAGCGGTCAAGGTATCCGGTGCGTAGCTCACATCCGGGCGTCGCTTTCGCATGGAATCCATCGCCTGGGGGTCGTACGCGCGCACGGCCGCTCCTTCCGCTAGGAGCATGTCGATGACGTCCAGGGCCGGCGCCTCGCGGATGTCCGAAGTGTTGGGCTTGAAGGCGAGACCCCAGAGGGCGATGCAGCGACCGTGCAGCGATCCGAGGGCTTCGCGCAGGTGGTGAACGACCGCCCGACGCTGACGGCGGTTGGCCTCGAGGGCCGCCTCTACGATAGATAGCTCCAGTCCCTCGTCGCGGGCCATGCGGGCAAGCGCCCGCGTATCCTTGGGCAGACAACTGCCGCCGAAACCGGCGCCCGGCCGTAGAAAGGCCAATCCGATTCGGGGGTCCAGTCCCATTCCCAGCGCCACCGTTTGCACGTCGGCACCCGTCTGCTCGCAGAGATGGGCCAGCTCATTGATGAATGATATCTTCGTGGCGAGGAAGGCGTTGGAGCCATACTTGACCATCTCGGCGGTGGCGAAGTCGGTCGCCACAAGCGGCATCTGGAAGGGGGCGTAGAGGGACGCCACCTCGGTCAGCGCCCAGTGGTCGTCGCTGCCGATTACAATCCGGTCGCACTCGCGCAGTGCCCGCAGAGCGTTTCCCTCCGTGAGGAACTCCGGATTCGCTACGACGTACCACCTATCGTCATCGCCGCTCTGCCGCCGCAGGAAATCGCCCAGCGCTTGGCTTGTGCCTACCGGCACCGTGCTTTTGACAACCACGATCGGTCGCTGACCGGAGACGGCGTGGGCCAGGTCGGCTGCGGCCTGCCAGAAGTGGCTAAGGTCCGCCCTTCCGCTTTCGTCGACCGGCGTGTTGGCGGCGAGGAAGGCGAACTCAGCGTCCCGCACACCGAGCCGGCAATCGTCGGTAAATGACAGCCGACCCCTGGCGACGCTCTCTGCTACCTGCTCCTCCAGGCCCGGCTCGTAGAAGGGTGTCCGACCGGAACGAAGAGCGCTCAGGCGCCCGGCGTCGCGCTCGACGCCGACGACCTGGTGGCCCCGGTTGGCGAAACCGCAGGCGTTAACCAGGCCAACATAACCGCATCCGATCATGCAGATGCGGCGCGCGTGTGGCGGCTCGTCGGAGCGGTCAGCCGGCGACACTTCGGACTGTCTCTCTTTCACCGAAATCTCTCCTTATCGAAACCCCGCCTGCCTGCCTTAAGACCACTGTGAGGGCGTGAACGAGCATGAGGTGTACGTCTTCGATCATCCCCTGGCTGTCGCAGGGCACGACGACGCTGATGTCTACCATCCGGCCAAGCGCGCCTCCGTCAAAGCCCGCGAAGCCGATGGTCACGGCTCCCGCTTCCCGGGCGGCCTGGACAGCCTGGAGGACGTTGGGCGAGTTGCCGCTGCCCGAGACGGCGATAACTACGTCGCCGGGCCGGAGGAGCGACTCCAGTTGGGCGGCGAAGACGTTGTCGAACGAGGTGTCGTTGGCCCAGGCGGTCAGGAGGGCGACGTTGTCCACCAGGGAGGCCGTGCTGACCCCCCCGAGGTTGTCTCGCCGGTTCGGCTTCAGCCAGTCGGTGGCAGCGTGGCTGGCGGTGGCGGCGCTGCCGCCGTTGCCGAGCA
>JBEKXP010000175.1:0-4146 GCA_049511815.1 Dehalococcoidia bacterium | reverse complement strand
CGAAAGGAGCGTGATGTCTCGCAGGGAAGCGAGGCGTCTGGATGAACCGGCTCGCCGTCCGTTGTGATCGCCCCGTCGGTGTGGTATATTGTGAGATGAACCACACCGGACAAGCTTCAGGTAAACTACAAGCCGGAACCCCCGGATACCTCAGCACCTTTCGCGAGGCAGTTGGCCGCGATGCACGCGGCCGGGCATCGCTTATTAGCAGGGAGGCATCGACATGAGGATTCTTCAACTTGCACCGCTCTGGGAGACTGTGCCGCCGCCCGCTTACGGGGGCACGGAGGGGGTCGTCAGCGTGCTGTGCGAAGAGCTGGTCAGGCGCGGCCACGACGTGACGCTATGGGCGTCCGGCGACTCGCGCACCAGCGCTGAGCTCTATTCGATCTATCATCGCAGTCTGCGCACGGCAAGCGACCTCGGTGACCCCAGTTGGTATGCGTTGATGCATGCCGCCTATTCCCTGAAGGACGCCGGTACCTACGACATCGTTCACAACCACATCGGCGAAATCGTCATGTCCATGGCGCACCTCGTCGACACCCCGATGCTGACGACGATGCACTGCCTCGTCACGCCGGACACGAAGTTCATCTGGGACCACTACGACGGCTGGTACAACACGATCAGCCACGCGGAGAAGCTGTTGATGCCGGCGGTGGCGAACAATAGGTACGCCGGCGTCGTGCACAACGGAATCGACGTGGAAAGCTTCCCCTACAGCGAGAAGAAGGACGACTACCTCCTCTTCCTCAGCCGGATTTCGACGGACAAGGCTCCTCACGAGGCCGTCGAAGTGGCCAAGCGGTTGGGCATGCGGCTCCTCATCGCCGGCAAAGTCGACCCGAACCCGCAGGACCAGGCCTACTTCAAGGACGTGCTCGAGCCGTTGGTGGACGGCAAGCAGATCCAGTTCCTCGGCGAAGCGGACCAACGGATGAAGCGGGAGCTCTACGAAAAGGCCTACTGCATGGTCCTTCCCCTCCGCTGGGAAGAGCCGTTTGGCCTGGTGATGGTGGAGGCGATGGCCTGCGGCACGCCCGTCGTAGCATTCCAGCGAGGCGCCGCCGCCGAGATCATCGTGGACGGCGAGACCGGCTACCTGGTGGACGAGCTGGACGAGATGGTGGAAGCGGTCCGCCACATCGACCGAATCGATCCAAGGCGCTGCCGGCGTCACGTGGAGGCGAACTTCAGCCCTTCGCACATGGCCGAAGGCTATCTGCGGGTCTACCAGCAGATCATCCGGCAGGCTTCCGCTCAGCCGGCGCTCACGACCGTGGGCGCAACGTCGTCGCTCTCCGTGCAGGTCGAAGACGAGACAGCGGTAGCCTAGGACGGCTACGGGTTCTCACTGGCTCAAACGCGTTTCGCCGCGCTAAAATGAATGTGCGCGTCTGCCCACAGGTAGGGCGCTGATTCGCCAGCGAGGCCGTCCACTTGCCGATAGAAGTAAAGCTCCTCGATCACAGCCACGACCCGATCCGTTCGCTGTACGTCGCCTACCGCACGGCATACTCGTCGCTGAAGCCGGCGGAGATCGACGGACGCATCGAATCGGAGCGGATCACGCGCGCGCAGATGCTGGAGTTCGTCGAGAAGCGGCTGGAGACGGGGCACTCGTCGCCGCTGGAGCAGGTCTGGTTCGAGTTCGCGCTCTCCGGCGTGACGCGCGCTTTCAGCCATCAGTTCGTGCGGCATCGCATCGGCATCAGCTTCGAGCAGCAGAGCCAGCGTTATGTCGCGTTCAAAGAGGGCGAGTTCCCCTTCACGCTGCCGGAGTCGGTCCGAAACGCGGGCCTGGCCGACAAGATGGAGGAGGCGTTCGCCGGCCTGGGACACCTCTACCAGGAGATGCTCGACGCGGGCGTGCCGGCGGAGGACGCGCGCTTTCTCATCCCGAACGCCGCCCAGACCAACTTCAAGATAACCGTCAACTTCCAGTCGCTCCTGCACATCTGCGACCTGCGACTCTGCACGCGGGCGCAGTGGGAGTTCCGCAAAGTGGCGTCGCTGATGCGGGCGGAGGTGAAGCGGGTGGCGCCGGAGCTGGCGCGCTACCTCCAGCCAAAGTGCGGCGAGCGACGAACCGGCTACTGCGACGAGACGTTCGAGGACTGGCAGAACTGTCCGATTGGTCGCAAGCGGCCGCACAAGCGCGATCTGTTCGCGCTGTACGACTCATATAGCCGCACCCAACGCTTAGCGCTCCGATCGCAGATCGCTCCCCTCCCGTTCGAGGAGTTCGTGGAGGAAGCACGTTCTGCGGAGTGGCTCAAATCGCCGATAGCAATGGACAGTCTGAAAGACGAGGACTTCGACGAGGCGAGGCAAGATAGTAGTGTCAGCGAGCGCGGCGAGACCTACTGAGGTTGACAGGTTCGCGGCCGGAACGGTAGACTAGATTGGTTCTGCGCTCAGAGGGCTACGCCCAGGGAGGACTCCCATTTACGCGATCGTCCGCAGCGGCGGCAAGCAATATCGAGTCGAAGTCGGCAGCAAGATCGATGTCGAGAAGCTGCGCGCGGCTGAGGGCGACACGGTGGAGCTCGCGGACGTCCTCATGCTCGCTGACGGCCGCCACGTGACGGCTGGCAATCCGCTCGTCGCCGGTGCGAAGGTCGTGGCTCAAGTCGCCGAGCAGGGTCGCAGCCCGAAAAAGGTCGTCTTCAAGTACAAGTCGAAGGTGCGATTGCGGAAGCGGACGGGGCACCGTCAGCCGTTCACCCGGCTCGCGATCGAGCAGATCGTGGCCCCGGGCGCGGAGGCAGCGGCGCCGAAGCGAAAGCGTCGGGCGAAGGCGGAGGCAAAGGAAGAGGAGAGCGAGGAATAGACCCCTCGTCGAGAAGAGATGGCGCACAAGAAGGGCACGGGCAGCTCTCATAACAACCGCGACAGCGGCGGTCAGCGCCTCGGCGTCAAGCGCTACGACGGCCAGTTGGTGCTGCCCGGCACGATCATCCTGCGACAGCGCGGGACGCGCTTCCACCCCGGCCACAACGTCGGGCTGGGACGCGACTACACTATATACTCCCTTATTCGAGGAAAGGTTAAGTTCGCACCGTACGCGAAGGGCCGGCGCAAGCAGGTGAGCGTGTACGGGGCCGAAGAGCAACAATGAAAAAAGGTATTCATCCAGACTACGTCGAGGCGACAGTCCACTGCGCCTGCGGCAACGAGTTCACAACCCGCTCGACGAAGAAGGAGCTGCGCGTTGAAGTCTGCAGCCGCTGCCATCCCTTCTTCACGGGCGAGCAGCGAATCGTCGACACGGCAGGCCGCGTGGAGCGCTTCAAGCGGCGCTACGGCCTCAAGTAGATTCGACGAAAACAAGGAGCAGGGGCGGAGTCAATCCCGCCCCTTCTTGTTATGAGCGAGTCTCGCGATATGACTGAACAGCATGCGGCCGAGACGGCCGACAGAGCCATCACACACTACGGCGGCCAGGCGGTCATCGAAGGCGTAATGATGCGCGGCGAGCGCAGCCTGGCGATAGCCGTGCGCCAGCCCGACGGCGGCATCCGCGTCAAGTCGGAGTCGCTGGGCGGCGTCTACGTCGGCCCCGTGCGACGCATTCCGATTCTGCGAGGCGTCATCGTCCTCTGGGAGACGCTGGCGCTGGGCATGCGGGCGCTCGTCTTCTCGTCAGAGGTCGCGGCGGGAATCGCGCCGGAAGACGAGGAAGAGCCGGGCAACGTCTACATCTGGCTGATCATCGGCGTGACGCTCCTGCTGGCGGCGGCGGTCTTCTTCGTCGCCCCGCTGCTGCTGACCGGCTGGCTGAACTCGCGTCTGAACGGCAGTCTCGTCGTCTTCGTCGAAGGCGTCGTTCGCCTGGCGATGCTCCTCGGCTACATCTGGGGCATCGGCTTCATCCCGGACATCCGCCGCGTCTTCGCCTACCACGGCGCCGAGCACCGGACGATCAACGCCTGGGAGGCCGGCGCACCGCTGGAGACGGGCTCGGTGCGACGCTTCAGCAACGAGCACGCCCGCTGCGGCACGGCGTTCCTGCTGACTGTGGCTGTCGTCTCGTTGGTGGTGTTCGTGGCGCTTGGCACGCCGAGCTGGTGGTGGCGAATCGCCTCGCGCGTCCTGCTGATACCGGTCATCGCGGCGTTGAGCTACGAGATCATCCGCCTG
>JBEKXP010000174.1:0-4156 GCA_049511815.1 Dehalococcoidia bacterium | reverse complement strand
ACTGAAGTCCTCCCCTACGTTTGCCCGGCTCTACTTTTCTAGTTTGAGGACGGCCATGAAGGCCTCCTGCGGGATCTCCACCTGACCCACCATCCGCATCCGCTTCTTGCCCGCTTTCTGCTTCTCCAAAAGCTTGCGCTTCCGCGTCACGTCGCCGCCGTAGCACTTGGCGAGCACGTTCTTCCGCATCGCGCGGATGGTCTCGCGGGCGATGATGTGGCCGCCGATGGCCGCCTGCACCGGCACGTCGAACATCTGGCGCGGGATGAGCCGTCGCAGCCGCTCGACGAGGGCGCGGCCGTTGTGCTGCGCTTTCTCGGCCGGCGTTATCAGCGACAGGGCGTCGACGGGCTGGCCGTTCACCAGTATGTCCAGCTTCACCAGCTTCGACGGCGCGTAGTGGGAGAACGAGTAATCGAGGCTGGCGTAGCCCTGCGTGCGCGACTTCAGCGGGTCGTAGAAGTCGATCAGCATCTCGGAGAGCGGCAGGCGGTACTCCAGCACCACGCGCCCTTCGCCGGCCGCCGACTGCGCCGACTCCTCGCGGTGGCCCAGGTACTCCATGCGCCGGAACTCGCCGCGACGGGCCGTCACCAGCTCCATGACGGCGCCGATGTAGCGGTCGGGCGCGATGATCGAGATGTTCATCCAGGGCTCGCGGATGACGTCGATCTCCGTGGGCTCCGGCAGGTCGGAGGGGTTGTCGACGACGAGCTCCGTGCCGTTGGTCGTCGTCACCTCGTACTCGACGCCGGGCGCGGTGATGAGCAGCGTCAGGCCGTACTCGCGTTCGAGGCGCTCCTGGACGATCTCCATGTGCAGCAGGCCGAGAAAGCCACAGCGGAAGCCGAAGCCTAAGGCGCCGCTGGACTCCGGCTCATACGTCAAGGCGGCGTCGTTGAGCTTGAGCTTGTCGAGGGCGTCGCGGAGGAGGCCGTAGTCGTTCGCCGCGGCGGGATAGAGGCCGGCGAAGACCATCGGCTTGGCGGGCTGATAGCCGGGCAGCGGGTCAGCGCGGCGCTCCTCTTCCGTGATCGTGTCGCCGACGTGGCAGTCCTTAACGTTTTTGAGGCCGGTCGCGACGTAGCCGACCTCGCCGGTCGTGAGGCTGTCGGTGGGCGCCATCTCCGGGCGGAAGGCGCCGGCCTCCAGCGGCTCCAGCGGGCGCTGGACGGCGGCGAGCCAGAGGCGCTGGTCCTGGCGCAGCGAGCCGTCGACGATGCGAACATAGGCGATGACGCCCTTGTAGGGGTCGTACTTGGAGTCGAAGATGAGGGCGCGCAGCGGGGCGTCGACGCGGCCGTGCGGCGGGCGGATGCGCTTGATGACGGCCTCCAGCACGTCGCGGGCGCCGGTGCCCTCCTTGGCGGACGTGTACAGCATCTCGTCCTCGTCGAAGCCGATGACGGTCGACAGCTCGCGCGCAACACCCGCGGGGTCGGCGTTCGGCAGGTCGATCTTGTTGATGACGGGCACCACCGTTAGATTGTGGTCGAGCGCCAGGTACGTGTGGGCCAGCGTCTGCGCCTGTATGCCCTGCGCCGCGTCGACGACGAGCAGAGCGCCCTCGCAAGCGGCCAGCGCGCGCGAGACCTCGTACGTGAAGTCGACGTGGCCCGGCGTATCGATGAGATTGAGCTCGTACGGGAGGCCGTCGTCGGCGTCGTACTGCATGCGCACGGCCTTTGCCTTGATGGTGACGCCCTTCTCGCGCTCCAGGTCCATCGTGTCGAGCACCTGCTCCTGCATGGCGCGCGGCGATATCGTGCCGGTCAGCTCGAGCAGGCGGTCAGCCAAAGTCGATTTGCCGTGATCGATGTGCGCGATTATGCAGAAGTTGCGTATCTGGGACTGCTCCATGGCAGATCGATGGTAGCATAGGGGATCAGGCCGTTCAATTTGACGAATGCGAAGGAGGCGCGGCGATGAGCGTGGAGTACGTGATAGCCGAAGCGTCGGAGGGCGACGCGGAGCTGTTGGCCGCGCTCATTGGCGAGTCGTTTGCCACCGTCGCGGAGCGCTTCGCGCTGACGCCGGAGAGCAGCCCGACGCACCCATCGAACTGCCAGCCGGAGTGGATTCAAACGGCTTTCGCCAGGGGCGTCAGGTACTACCTGCTGCGGACCTCTGGCCAGCCGGCGGGCTGCGTCGCGCTGGAACGCGTCGACGACGACAAGTGCTATATGGAACGCTTGGCCGTGCTGCCGGCATATCGACGGCGCGGCTTCGGCGAGGCGCTGGTCAACCATATCGTCGCCACGGCGCGGGAGATGGGATTGCAGGCGGTCGAGATCGGGACGATTGCGGCGCAGACGGAGCTACGCGCGTGGTACGAGAGGCAGGGGTTCGTGGCAACCAGCACGCGCCACTTCGAGAGCCTGCCCTTCGACGTCACGTTCATGCGTAAGGAGCTGACGGAGAACCCGGCACGGTCCGAGGAACCGAATCAGGCCAGCGAGGACGACGTTCGGGCGTGCGGCAGCGTCTAGACGCGCCAGCAGGCGACCCGGTGCCCCGGCGACTTCTCGCGCCACTCCGGGACATACTCGCGGCACTCTTCGACGGCGATCGGGCAGCGGGTGTGGAAGACGCAGCCGGACGGCGGCGACATCGGGCTGGGCACGTCGCCGTGGAGGATGATACGCTCCCGCGTCGCCTCGATCTGCGGGTCCGGGATCGGCACGGCGGATAGCAGCGCCTTCGTGTAAGGGTGCAGCGGGTTTTCGTACAGCTCCAGGCGGTCCGCCATCTCCATCAGCTTGCCCAGGTACATCACCGCGACGCGGTCGCTTATGTGCCGCACGACGGAGAGGTCGTGGGCGATGAACAGGTACGTCAGGCCGAACCGCTCCTGCAGGTCTTCGAGCAGGTTGATGATCTGCGCCTGAATGGAGACGTCCAGCGCCGACACCGGCTCATCGCAGACGATGAAGTCGGGCTCCACGGCAAGGGCGCGCGCCACGCCGATGCGTTGTCGCTGGCCGCCGCTGAACTCGTGCGGGTAGCGGTTGGCGTAATAGGGGTTGAGGCCGACGATGCGCATCAGCTCCTGGATGCGCTCGCGGCGCCGCTTGCCGGAAGCGAGCTTGTGGATCGCCAGCGGCTCGCCGATGATGCCGCCGATGCTCATGCGCGGGTTCAGCGAGGCGTATGGGTCCTGGAAGATCATCTGCATGCGACGTCGGAAAAGCCGAAGCTCCTTGCCCTTCATGCCGCACAGGTCGCGGCCGTCGAAGAGAACCTGACCCGCGGTGGGGCGGTAGAGTTGCAGGATGGCACGGCCGGTCGTCGATTTGCCGCAGCCGCTCTCGCCGACGAGGCCCAGCGTCTCGCCGCGGCGGATGGCGAAGGAGATGCCGTCGACGGCCTTCACGTCGGCAACCTTGCGCTGGAAGATGATTCCAGCGGTCACCGGGAAGTACATCTTCAGGTCGCGGACGTCGAGGAGGACGCTGTCGCTGCTCCTAGCGGGGGCGCTTTCAACGATGGTCTCTTGCTCAGTCGTCATACAGCGGCCTTTTCGATTTCGGCGGCGTGCCAGCAGGCCGAGTTGTGCTTCTCGCCGACGAGCATGAGCGGCGGCTCCTCGGCGCGGCACTTATCGTCGCGATAGGCGCAGCGCGGGTAGAAGCTGCAGCCGGACGGCATGTGGGCGAGGTCCGGTGGGAAGCCTTCGATGGGACTCAGCTTGCTGTGTCGCGCCTGGTCGAGCCGCGGGACGGATTTCAGCAGCCCGAGCGTATAGGGGTGGCGCGGATTGCCGTAGACCTCGCGCGCGGTGGACGACTCGACGATCTTGCCGGCGTACATGACGTTGACGCGGGCGGCGTAGCGGGCGATGACGCCAAGATTGTGGGTGATGATGATGACGGCCGTCCCGGTCTCGCGGCTGACGCGGGCCATTATCTCCAGGATCTGCGCCTGGATGGTCACGTCCAGCGCCGTCGTCGGCTCGTCGGCGAGGAGGAGCCGCGGGTTGCAGGAAAGCGCCATGGCGATCATGACGCGCTGTCGCATGCCGCCGGAGAACTGGTGCGGATAGTCCTTTAGGCACGAGGCGGCGGCCGGAATGCCGACCATCTCCAACAGTTCGACAGCGCGCTTGTTGGCGCTGCGCCGGTCCATGTGCAGGTGGAGCTCCAGCGCCTCGGTGATC